>JABGPX010000793.1 GCA_018644745.1 Spirochaetales bacterium | reverse complement strand
CCTATGGCGAAGAATATTGCCATGCATCACCATGAGAAGTGGGACGGCACTGGATACAGCACCGCATTGAAAGGCGAGGAGATACCTGTTGAAGCGCGAATTGTGGCTCTCGCGGATGTATATGATGCTCTTGGGTGTAAGCGGGTGTATAAACCGGCATTTCCGGAACCGAAAATAGATTCAATAATTCAGGAGAGCAGCGGCACGCATTTTCAACCGGAACTGGTGAAAATATTCTTTGCTAATAAGCCCGGATTGCTCGATATCAAACTAGAGCTGTCTGAATAGGCGATCTATCCTTATTCAATCAGCTTGCCTGCCCGTATATTCCATAAAAACCGGATCATCCATTCCCCATGTTTCCTGTGACAGATCATAGATCCCCCGGGCAGATTCAACCGGCGGTACCTGCGCACCAGTTCCACCCATGGCAGTCTGCATCCATCCCGGGTTTATGGCCAGTACCTTGATGCCGTCTTCTGCCAGCTGGTTCTGTAATATCCGGCTTTGAATGTTTAGTGCTGTTTTTGACATATAATAGCCTATGCGGTCTTTATGATCACAATCCTCGACCCGTACGTCCTCAGAAGAGATATTAATAATCAGCTTCGACTGCCCATTACGCAGCAGCGGTAGAAAGGCACCGACAATACGCAGCGGACCAAGGCTATTGACCTGGAAAATTTCCGGGATTTCTTCGATATCTATTTCCTCGAGCGGTCGATTGTGATTGGCGTGATTAATTCCGGCATTATTGATAACGATATCGAGGGAGTCTGTTCTCTGCTTTATCGTTCTCAGAGCGGTCTCCACCGAAGCGGCACTCGAAACGTCAAGCGGAAGCACTTCGAGATTCTCACCGCCGATATGTCGGCTGTCGCCGTAGCGGCTGCTCTCTTTAAAGGAACCTGCAAAAACCTGATATCCGCGAACCAGAAATGTTTTTACCAGGATCTTGCCCAATCCCTGATCGGTTCCGGTTATGAGAATGTTGCGCTGCATTTACTGCCTCCCTCCCTATGCGTTTTATAGTATGTTTCATGAAATGTTTTGTACAGATGAACGAAATCCTTCAATGGAATCTGGTAGATTGTCGGTATCAAGGGTGAGCATAAATGGCATTCCGCCATACATAGCTGTGCCGCTTGTGGTGATAACCCTTGCTTCGTGATCAAAGCAGGGACCGTCCCATGCTCTCGCCGGCTGATGACCGCGGATGAGGTATTTGAGCTCAAGGCCGTCGAGAGTCTTTGCCGTTACATCTGATCCAAATACGGTGCCCGCTCCTCTCGGGTTTGGCTTGCTGCCTGTTCCTTCGCCCGGATCGCTCCAAAGAATCGAGTTTATGATCTCGGCTGATGGCGTGGACAGATGCTCGACGGATTGAATTGACTCAGAAATCCCTCCGTGGAGCAGCAGCGCGTAACCCGGAATAATAGCAGCATAAAAAAGGCTGTCGGAAAACTTTCTGAAACCGGAGAAAAACTCCTGCCAATTTCCTCGTTTATTTATAACCTCTTCTTTGAGAGTACAGGGATGAAACTTGGGCTCTCCGTCCGCGCCGTAATCTTCATGATTGCCCTTTAACGCGACTACTCGGTCGGGATGGCGAGCGATAAGTGCGATGAGCTCTTCAATTACTTCCAATCCATCAAGTCCTCGATCAGCATAATCGCCGAGAAAAACAACTATATCATTTGAGCCGAGACCGGCTACCGCGTTTCGAAAGGCCTGCAGGTCGCCATGCAGGTCGCCTACGATGCGAATTTCTTTTGTCATATCGCCGTCGATTATTGCCAGCCTATTTCGCCTCTGAAACACCGGTTCCTCCAGGAAGGTATGAGTTTAGGGCAAGAGGCTTTTCATTTCAATCCAGCTGTAGTCGATCTCTTCGCTGTCGAGCAAACCCTCATGACAATAGATCTGCTATCGGATAGAATTGCTCCCCATGACCAAACTTACGTCAAGAGAACGCGTATCGAGAGCTTTGGAGAAAAAGCCCGTAGATCGAGTCCCGATATTCATGTGGTTTCATCCGGAAACAAGAGTACTGTTGGCCAGGCATCTCGGTATTCCGGAAAGAGTATTAGATGAAGTGCTGGGAAATGATGTTCGGCAGACCTGGGTAAACAATAATTATGCGATGGAAGGAATAATCCACGAATCTGATGGTGAAAGCCATGTTGATTCTTGGGGCATCCGCTGGGAGCGAAGGTATGGCTTTAATCAAATTGTAGAATATCCTCTCGCCGGCGCGTCGAGGGAAGAGGTCCTTGCGTATCGGTTCCCCTATGCATACCTGGAAAATCTCATGGGCCCGATGGCGGCTTTGGCGGGTGAATCGGAGGACTATTACCTAGGCTGCGACGTCTCTCCCAGCGCATTTGAAATGTACTGGCGAATCCGAGGTATGGAAGATGCAATTTTCGATTTTGCTACCGATACGGAACTCGCCGCTTCAATGATCAGCAAATGTATAGATTTTTCCATCGTACTCGCCGAAGAGTCAATGAGACGGTTTTCTCTCGACTGGCTGTGGACCGGCGATATGGGGGCCATGGACCCGGGCGGATTCCTGACT
>JABGPX010000865.1 GCA_018644745.1 Spirochaetales bacterium | reverse complement strand
TCACCACAATCGAGGTTCCGAGCTCAGAAATTCCGGCGATCAGCTTCTCCAATCGCCTTATGTTTTCAATATCAACACCTGATGTTGGTTCATCGAGGAGAAGCACGCGCGGACTGACCGCGAGGGCGCGGGCGATCGCGACGCGCTGTTTCTCACCGCCGGATAGTGCCCGCGCTTTCCGTCTTTCAAAGCCCTCTAATCCGACAAGCTCAAGGCTATCCCGAACTTTCGTGTCTATGACCTTTCCGGTGAGTTTCATGAGTTTTGGACCGTAGGCCACATTTCGAAACACCGTACCTCGGAGAAGGTAGGGCTTCTGATGCACGAGGACCCGTAATTCGCCGGCCCCTCGAGATCCTTCCGCCTGTATCGTACCGGAATCGGCGGCCAGCAGCCTCGCTAGGATTTTAAGCAAAGTGGTTTTTCCGGAGCCATTTTCACCTTCGAAAACCGTTACCCTTCCCGCCGGGATGTCCAGTGTATCCACATAAAGCGAAAAATTACCCCTATCGGTTCCCGTATCCGGATAAGTATATTTGATGTCTCGAAGTGACAATCCGGAATAATCACTCATCGCGAACAGCCCAATGTAAAAGAGCATTAATTACAAGAGCGACAAGCAGCAGAATTATTCCCAATGCAAGACCAAGTTCGAATTGTCCGCGGCTTGTTTCCAATGCAATCGCGGTTGTGAGAGTCCTTGTGTACCACCGTATGTTACCGCCAAGCATCATCGATATGCCGACTTCACCAATAATCCTCCCGAAACCGGCAATGACCGCGGCCAATACCGGGATCCTGCTCTCCCGCAATACGGTGGCTCTGACGCGGCTGGTACTGGCGCCGAGAGGAACCAGGGTTTCCGGTAATATTTCGTCAACTGTTGCCAGGCTGCCGGCGACCAAGGAGACTATAATGGGAAAAGAGAGAAGCGATTGACCAATGATGATTCCGGCAGGGGTAAAGAGCAGACCCAAAACGCCAAAAGGACCGGAACGCGAGATAAGCGAATACACGAATAGACCAATTACTACCGTCGGCACCGCCATGAGGCTATTGAGCAGTACGTTCAGAAACCGTTTGCCCCGAAACCGGGATAACGCTATTACCGCACCGACAGGAATACCGGCAAAAGAGGAAATGAGAGTGGAAAGCAATGCGAACCGAAGCGAGGCAAAAGCGATGCTATAGACCTCCACGTTCCCGCTGAGCAGGAGTTGGAAGGCTTCTCCCACGCTGCGGCCAACGGTCAAGGGATCGCGTCCGGATAAAAGAGTAATTCACCAAAATTTTTAAAGTCGCCGATAATCTCCTGACCCTGCACAGAAGTTATCCACGCGATAAAACTCATCGCCAGCTCATATTCTACGTGCGGGTGCCTCGCAGGATTCACAGCAATCACGCTATAGGGATTATAGAGTTCCCGGTCACCTTCAACGAGCACTGACTGCATAATCTTATCACGCATAGCTAAATAGGTGCCTCGATCAGAAATCGTATACGCGCGAAGTTCGGATGCCAGAGTAAGCACCGCTCCCATCCCCTGCCCCGCTTCTTTGTACCATCTTCCTTCCGGTACAATACCGGCAGCGGACCAGAGGAGCTTCTCTTTCTTGTGAGTACCCGAATCGTCCCCGCGGGAAACAAATACCACTCCGGTCGATGATTTCTCGGCGATTTTTCGTATGCCGGCTTGAGCGGATACAAGCCCCTTTATACCGGCAGGATCATTTGGCGGACCGAGAATCACAAAGTCGTTGTGCATTACCGCTCGCCGGTTAATCCCGAACTCCGAATTCATGAAATCATCTTCTGCGGCAGGAGCGTGTACCAAAATTACATCCACATCTCCGTCTTCTCCGAGTCGAAGTGCCTTGCCGGTGCCGACAGCCACTATGTCGACGCGAACACCGTATTTCTCTTCAAAAGGGGGAACAAGAACTCCTAGAAGTCCGCTGTTATCTGTGCTGGTTGTAGTCGCAAGTTTCAGCCTGTTGGTGTCCGAAAACCCGGGAAATATGCTGCAGAACGCCATCAGAATGAGGATAAAGTATTTAGGTAGCATTTTCTGCTCTCCGGAGTCAGCCCTTTTCAACCTTAACCGCGCAAGCTTTGAATTCGGGTATTTTCGCTATCGGGTCAAGCGCGGCAATGGTCAGCATATTAGCCGGATTTTCTTTGAAATGGAAGGTAAGGAAAACTGTGCCGGGTGCGACCTTCTTTGTAACCTGTGCAGGAACATCTATTTTTCCGCGTCGCGAGCTTACCTTCAACATCTCGCCTTCCAAAATGCCTATTGTAACGGCGTCCTCAGGATTCAGTTCGATCGATCCTGTGGGAACAAGATCGTGCAGTACTTCGCTACGCCTTGTCATAGAGCCGGTATGCCAATGCTGGAGCATTCTTCCTGTAGTGAGGATAAACGGATATTCTGCATCCGGCATTTCTTTCGGAGGCAGGAACTCTACCGGGTAAAACTTGCCTTTCCCTCGCGAAAAGGTCCCTGAATGAAGGAATTTCGTTCCGGGATGCTGCCGATCCGGGCACGGCCACTGCAATCCTACTTTTTCAATCCTGTCGTAAA
>JABGPX010000790.1 GCA_018644745.1 Spirochaetales bacterium | reverse complement strand
CTTCACAATCATGGGTGCGAAGCAATCTCGAGAACTCGAGTCTGCTGCAGCAGGCCGGCGATAAAAAGGGTCCCGTGGATATCGCGGTCGCAATTACCAAACGCAAAATGGACATGAACGAACCCGAAGGTCATCGGATTGTAGTTGCGGGCAACGCAGGTTTTGTAGGCCCCATACCTCCTTTCGGCACTCTCAAACCCAATGTCGACTTCTTCATGAACACCCTCTCCTGGCTGAATAAGCGAGACGATTCTATTTCAGTAAGATCAAAAAGTTTATTCACTTTTCCCCTGAGAATATCGGGACAAATGCAGCTGATCTACGCAGCTATTTTCGTTATTCTTCTTCCATTGGGAATCCTTATAACCGGACTCGTGATCTGGCTGAGAAGGCGGCATCTGTGAAAAAGCCACTCCGACTCATCATCGTTGTCGCCGCTGTCGGCATTCTAATCGGCGCGTATTTTGTAATACAAAATCTGCCGGAAAAGCAGCCGGACTACTCAGCCTATGCGTCGGAACGGTACGAACTAATCAGCGCACGAGAGCGCGACCTGGAATCAATGACCTTTGAGCGAAGCGACGGCACGACGCTGGTATTTCTAAGAGTTGAAGTAGGACCGGATGACGACAAGGAGCTGGTCTGGACTCTTGATTCACCCTCGGTGTATTTCACACCCCGGGAAAGGGATATTCAAGACATCGCCTATTCGATGTCAGCGATTTCCAGCGATCAAATCATAGACGAAGATCCAGATGATCTCACGATATATGGTCTTGACAACCCGCTGGGCAAAGCTGTCCTCGCATTTGCCGACGGTACCATAAGAACTCTAACCGCGGGAGCAAGAACTCCTACCCGAAGCGCCTTTTATACGCGAATCGACGATGATCCCAAGGTTTATGCCGTACGGACATACACAATCGATAAAATATTCATCCGTATTGATGACTTACGAGACCGGGAGATAAAGCTGCCTAACAACCAGGAGATTTCCTATTTCAAGCTCAGCGGGATCCAAACTCTGGAAATTACAAAGATGGACGAAGACGACGACTTTATAGGGTCCAAGTTTTCCAGTCTGAAGCTAACAAAGCCATACACGGATGAAAGGTCTATTGATACTCAGCGATTTTCCGAGATGATGGAAGTACTCCCGGCCACATTTACGATCGATACTTTTGTGGAAGACAGGCCCACGGACCTTGCCAAATACGGCCTGAATCCCCCGAAATATGAATGGCTTGCCCGAGATAATGAAAGTTTCATCCATCTGCTTGTTGGAAATGAAACCGATGACGGTTTTTTCTATGTAAAGTTTCCTGATGAGGATATGGTATTCACTCTATCGAAATCCTTATTTAATTTTCTTGATGTCAAACCGATAACCCTCGTCGATAAATTTGTCCTGATTCCAAATATCGACATGGTGGATAAAATCGTCATAACTGGATTCGAGAAGGAATATACCGTCGAATTAAAACGAGAAAAGAATCTTTCTGCAGAGGAAGGCGAAACAGAAGACGAAATAACAACGTATTTCCTAGACGGCAAAGAAATAGAAGAAGATCCTTTCAAGAAGTTTTATCAGCTAGTAATTGGTCTTCTGATTGACGCTGAGAATCCCAGTCCAGTCACCGGTTTACCAGCTCCTGATGTATCGGTTTACTATGAACTCAACGAGGGACCCGGTCCTACCGCGAGGGCAGATTTTAGAAAACTCAATCACGACTTCTACGAAGTCTTTTTAAACGGCAGAAGCGAGTTTCTCCTATCAGCATATCAAATCGAGGCTATATTCGATGGTGCCGCGAAACTGCTCGAGTAATTTTAGTAGTGACCCGAAGCTTGCCAGCATCCGGTTGCTGCAAGCTTTGGGGCAGTAGCTATTCTTTCCAAGGGAAAATCATACCACGGAGAGTGCGTTGTCCAACACGATCCTTCTCATCTATAAGTAAAGCATCCCATGGTATCTTCTTACGATCTGCTTCCGGATTCTCCTCGATGTAATCGTACTTGAGGAGCCGTAATTTGAATCCGACTTGATGCCAGATGAGGATGGAAGTAATTCCCGGCAATAGAAACGCAGTGAACCCGGAAATAATAAATGTAGCAAGTGTGCCAATTCCCAGTATGAGTGTGAAAATAGTGTTATCAAAGAAAACCATAAAACACTTTTTTAAGATCTTCTTGAAATTTGTATCCAGCCTCGACCTTATAGGGAAAAAATACTGACTTGAAAGCCACCATACCACGCTAACCCAGAAAATTATGGACATAGCGGCGACACCAAGAATGCCGCCCATCTGAAAATAAAATGGAAAAGCGATCATGATAATAAAAGTTTGAATAATGGTGATACCGCTTATGACCAATGCGGATTTCCATACTTCCTTAAAGTAATTAAAGAAGTCCTTGAAGGTAAGCGATTGATAGTTGGCAATATCTCTTGCCACCATTGAAGCAGCGGCGCTGTACAAATAAAATGCAGTGATTCCGATCGCGATCCCGACGTAAGACAATACCACGCTAAAGCTCAGAAGGTATGGTAAATAGAGTGCACCGCCGACTATGAGAACAAATCCA
>JABGPX010000941.1 GCA_018644745.1 Spirochaetales bacterium | reverse complement strand
GTGGAAGGGACCCATAGGCGAGTTCTTCTTTCTAAAGCCGAATGATTGGGAGGGCGATCTCAGCGATATGGCTCCCATGCTGAGGCATCCGGCATTTCAAATCTACGCGGCGTTCGATTACGAACCGGATAGAGACCGGCAATTCAGCCTAAGCGCCACTTCGGGAGACTACGAGGAAATATCCGGCTACATGAATGATATCTTCCCTTCGCTAAAAAAGATGTGGACCTCCAAATCTCAAATGCGGGCGGTGCTCTCCCGGGTTGCTCAAAACTTCGTTGCTGATCCCGAGGCCTCAACAGCCCTTTCGGATAAGATACGGGTGTTTACATCTACGGGAGTTATCGAAAAAGCCGGCTTCGGTGCTGACGCCGCGTTTGACGGCATTCCGGAAACGTCCTGGAGCGAAAATGTGCCGGGAACCGGTGCCGGCGAGTATCTGGAAGTCTCACTATCCGAGCCGGTATGGGGATTGGAAATACGAAACGGCTTCAAGCGTTTCACTGCTGACGACTGGGTGTTCGGGTTTTACCGTTTTGATAGAGATATTAAGGATGATTCAGCCGGTTTGAAAGATTACCACACGATGAACAGCAGGGTAAAAATCCTTTCTATCACAGATACAAGAGGAACGGCACTTTATGATTTGGCTCTATCGGACCGAAGGGACGTTCAGACGTTTACCGGTATTTTTCTACCTGCAGGCCGTTACCGGTTTGTAATTAAAGACACATACGAAGGAACGCGATGGCAGGATACTTGCCTTGCGGAAATTACATTTCTCGACCTCGCTTCGAAGCCGGAGGTTAGCATGTTTTGGAATGATCCCTTCTATAGTATAGCGATTTCAGGACAGAGGTTCACCAAGCTTACCTTGGACTAAAAGGCTCCTCTAAAAACTGCTACTTTGACAACCGGCACATACGAAAAACCCCGATTCTATAAGGAACAACATTCGGTCACATGCACCGAAGGTGGGTTTTTCGATGTGCCCTAAATATCACAGTTTCCCACTTCAATCCATTTATGCCGGGCGTCAAGGGAGATATAGGAATGAGTGCTTTTGATACCCGGCACTTTGGGAAGCTCCTCAAAGAGAAACTTGTTGAGGTCGCTGCGTGACCTGTGGAACACTTCTACAAAAAGATCAAATTCGCCGGCGGTGTTGTATACCGATACCACGCCTCTCATCGACGCGATAGTCTCCATAGTTTCTTTCTGAGTTCTCTTCTCTAACTGCATCCCAATGAGAGCAAGCAGGCTATTGTCAAATGCAAAGGGATTGATCAGCGGTGAAACTCGAAGAAAACCATGCTCCATCATTCTTGTCACCCGGAGCCGTACGGTTTGATCGGAGACTTCCAGTTTCTCCGCGACGGTTCGAAAAGACATTCGGCCGTCATCCTGTAGTTCGGCGATTATCTTCATGTCGAGTTCGTCTACTGAGTACTTTTTGTCTTCCATGCTACATCCTCTGCTGCGTTATATATTTCAAATCTAACATAGATATACGAGAATATAAAGTCTATTTCTATCGTAATTTCTAATATTATATTGACATAACACGCAAACCGATACTAATCTATAATGAACGCTAATAATCCGGAGGAAAAAAATGAAAGTACTGGTCGCAGATAAGTTCCCTGAGAAATCGATACAGGATTTAAAAGAGCGGGACTACCCCCTGGTGTACGACGCGAGTCTCAAAGACGCAGATCTGATTGAGGCTTTACGCTCGGAGAATCCGGATGTACTCATTGTCCGTTCAACAAAGGTTACAGGAGAAATGATTGAGGCGGGTTTGAATCTGAGCCTGATAATTCGCGCGGGAGCAGGATATAACACGATCGATCTGGAAACCGCTTCAAACTCGAGCGTATATGTCGCCAATTGTCCTGGGAAAAACGCGATTGCGGTGGCTGAACTCGCTATGGGCCTCATACTCAGCATAGACCGCAGGATACCTCACAACGTTCATGATCTATGGGAAGGTAAATGGAACAAAGGTGAATACTCGAAAGCCGACGGTATATACGGCAAAACCCTTGGGATAATCGGCGTAGGAACAATCGGTTCGGAAGTTATCAAACGAGCGAAGTCCTTTGGGATGAAAATCATAGCATGGAGCAGGTCACTTACCCCCGAAGCTGCCGAGTTTATGGGGATCAGATATTGCGATTCGCCTCGGGCGGCCGCGGCAAACGCGGATGTGGTAAGCGTTCATCTTGCCTTGAACGATGAAACCAGGAATTTTATAGACGGTAAATTCTTTGAGGT
This sequence comes from Spirochaetales bacterium, assembly GCA_018644745.1. The sequence goes on along the minus strand of JABGPX010000941.1, from coordinate 313 downwards.
TATGAAAAACGGCGCGTATTTTATCAATACCTCCCGATCGCAGGTCGTTGATGAGCAAGCTCTCATCAAGGCAACCGAGGAAAAAGGAATCCGTGCGGGTTTAGATGTTATCGCCGACGAGCCGAGCGGTAAATCTGGAGAATACAACGGGCCGCTTAACACCTGCCGAAGTATCTATGTAACCCACCACATAGGCGCATCAACCGATCAGGCGCAGCAGGCGGTGGCAGATGAAGCTTTGAATATACTCAATGCCTACAGGACTACCGGAAAAGTAACAAACTGCGTCAATTTAATGGAAAAAACACCGGCA
>JABGPX010001016.1 GCA_018644745.1 Spirochaetales bacterium | reverse complement strand
CTTCCCTAATTAAATACTCGTATGACAAAGATCACGCCTCCGCACCAATCCTATCGTGTAGAATATGATACGCAGCAATTTGTTACGAAAATCCCAATGCCAAACCGGTGTTAACCTTTCTGCATTGGGATTGTATTTATACTGAGCAGCACTAAAAAAGTCAACAGCTCACACAGATATTATTCGATATTATTAAGCTGTTCTTCTTTCTTTTCTATATCTTCTTTAACACCGGCAATCGCGTTAAGAATCTCCTTCACCTCGGCGGTGCTGGTACTCACTGTTTTCTGACTATCAACGACTAATACTTCATACACCTTGGTACCGAGTTTCGCGATAAGCTTCTCCGCTTGGCTCTCTAGCTGCTTGATCTCAAAACGAGTTACCCCTATCTCTCCCAAATCTTTGGCCTTGTCCTTAGCTTTTCCTAGAAGATCCTTTGAGTTCTTCAATCCTTGATCGATAGTGTCCTGAAGTTTGTCTAAAAAGCCCATCTGCGCCTCCCTTGTATGTATTTCAAGTAGTAAAACAATCATAAAGCTAATCGCGGGTGATATCAAGTTCGGCGATAAAGCAGGTTTTCTTGATTTTTTTTTGCGAGACAAGCTCGCCGCATTCTGCTACATTTCCAATTATGACGACCAAAGAAAATGACATACATTTCATTCGCTGTGCGAATTGCGGAACGCTTTACGATTCAGGACGCGGACGAAGTGATTTGTGTTCGATAGCATGCGCCGTACACTATGAGCGATGTGAAACGTGTGGAGCTTTCTTCCCGATAGATTCAGGAATCTCTCATGGTATCTGCTCCGAGGAATGCTCACGAAGCTACGTCCTAGCTCCCGGATCGAAGGAACAATATGTACTTGCGGAGGAAACGGTATGAAACTTGTACTATTCGGCCCCCCGGGTGCCGGTAAAGGTACAATTGCGGGAAATATAGCCGAACGCAGAAATATCCCGCATATTTCGACGGGAGAGCTCTTTCGGAAAGCAATCAAAAACGAAACTCCTCTTGGTAATAAGATAAAATCCATTATAGATTCAGGGGCTCTGGTGCCGGATGAGATTACCATTGATTTGGTACGGGAGCGATTATCCCACGATGATGTAAAAGCCGGCTCGATTCTTGACGGTTTCCCGCGAACAGTGCCGCAAGCGGAAGCCCTTGCGCGGTTTCATTCTATAGACTGCGTTATAAACCTGCAGGTTGACGACAACATTCTCCTGTCGCGTCTCACGGGACGACGAGTCTGTTCGAAATGCGGCCACGGTTTTCACATTAACTTTCTGCCGCCAAAAGTGAACGGCATATGTGATGTATGCGGAAGCGAACTCATACAGCGAGAAGATGACATGGAGCAGGCGATTACAAAGAGGCTGAAAGTTTACAAAACTCAAACTGAACCGCTCATTGCCTACTACCTGCAGCGGGATCTCATTACCAATATCGACGGCGCGCCTTTGCCGGAAACTGTGCTGGAATCTGTAGAAGAGGTTCTATCGGCCGGGCTCTAGGGTGTATCGGCGTCGGTTGATTCGGCAGGGGATTCTTCAGATAGTTCATCGGTTGGATTGGCGCCGGGCTCAGGTCCTGATGCCGGCTCGACTTCAGGGTCAAGGACAGGAATCGGGTCGCCTTCACCCGGCTCTTCTGCTGCTGAATCATCGAGCTTTGTTTCGCCGCCTGAATCGAAGGCCTCCGGCTGATCCGGCGATTCCTCTTCCGGGAGAAGGCCTTTTCCGTCAAAGAACTCACTGACCTCTTTGGAAAAGAGCATCTCATCGGCAGCCAGCAATTCAGAAATCCGCTGAGCATCGCCAAATCCTGCTTCCACGGCTTTATCCAGAAATAAGAGACCTTCCTCTATATTTTCAATGAATAAAAGCAGAACCACCGCTTTCTCAAAATAGAGCATAGGATCATCTTCTTTCTGCTCAATTGCTTTGTCGAACGCCGCTAAAGCCTCACCGTAGGAACGATCTACCGTATAAGCTAGCCCGAGATCGAAATAGGCATCTCCGTCATCAGGATTGCTATCGACGTATATCAGAAGCTCTCTGATCGCTTCCTCCCATCTTCCAAGCGCGATGAGAATCGTGGCGATCCGATAGAGTACCTCATCTTCTTCATTTTCTTTGTGAAGCCGTCGGTAGTAATCGAGAGACTCATCCTTTTTATCAAGTTTCCAGGCGACCACCGCAGCATTATAAAGACCGTCTTCGTTTGTAGGTGTTCTCTGAAGAATCTCTTGATAAAACTCGTACGAACTCTGATAATCACCCAGCTCATGATATGCCCAGGCAACCGTACTGAGAAGGACACTGTTACCCGGATCATCCTTTAGAAGGTCTTCAAGGGCCGCCATGCCCTTTTCGACATTCCCGGACTCGATATAAACCCTTGCGAGATTGTATCCGGCTTGAGGCAGGCTGCCGTCCAAGGCGAGGGCGTTCAGGTAGGCATTTACCGCCGAATCGAATTCATCAAGATCGAAATACGCATTGCCCAAATTGTAATAAAGTTCTGCAACTTCCTGAGGTGGGATGCCGGTTTCGCAGCCTGAGAATAGAATGAATGCCAGCATT
>JABGPX010000178.1 GCA_018644745.1 Spirochaetales bacterium | reverse complement strand
CGTTTATCGATCTGCCCTCCTTGGCTATGGTTGCAGGCGGATCGTTTGGAGCGATGCTCGTTGGAAATCCCATGAGCAGGATGCTTGGGATAGTAAAATTTATTTCCCACGTGCTACGCGTTCCGAATCATGAGGAAGAACGCATCATCTCAAGTTTGGTTAACTTTTCTGAGAAGGCCCGTCGTGAGGGGCTTCTCGCCCTCGAAGACGATCTCGAAGAAGTTGAAGATGAGTTCATGCGTAAAGGCATTCAGCTTGTTGTAGACGGTACGGATCCAGACATTATCAAGAGCGTGCTTTATAACGATCTGAATCAATTGCAGACCAGGCATGCGGTTGGGATAAAAATATTTGATGATTGGAGCAAAATTGCACCTGCCTTCGGTATGGTAGGAACACTTGCTGGGCTCATTTCCATGCTTGCGAACCTCGAGGATTCTTCTTCAATTGGTCCCAACATGTCCCTCGCGCTCGTTACTACTATGTACGGCGCAATCATTGCCAACCTGCTTCTGATTCCTATAAAAAATAAACTTGAAGACAGGGACGCCGGCGAAACGCTGGTGAGAGAAGTGATGATAGAGGGTATACTTTCAATTCAGTCGGGAGATAACCCGAGGATACTCGAGGAGAAACTCCTGTCATTCCTGCCGCCCGTGCGACGAGACGCGGTAAGGCAGGAGTCGGCTCAGGAGTAATGAAGCATGGCTGATATGCAGAGAAAGAAAAAATGTCCTCCCGAAGGTGCGGCTGATTGGCTGCTCACGTACGGAGACATGGTTACTCTTCTTCTCACTTTCTTTGTTATGTTATTTACGGTCTCCGAAGTTGATGAACACCGTATGCAGTTGATTATTGCAGCGTTCAGTGGTCTTGGTGTGCTTGAAGGCGGAAACACTTTGGAACCCGGAGAACTTGCCGAAATGGGACATACAGTCATGGCCTTGCCGTCTCAAGAACGAGGTCGGGCTCTGGATACTGCTAGGAAAGAGACGATTTCTCAATTTCAGCCTGAGATCAAAACAAAGGAAGTCCGTGTAACCGTTGATGAACGCGGGCTCATCATTTCTCTTGCGGCTGATTCGTTTTTCCGTGAAGCCAGTGCAGAGGTAGACATAGAAGCGAGCCGTGACTTGCTTCAAAGAATTGTAGGGCTGCTGCGTACTTTACCGGATGCGAAATATGCCGTTGAAGGACACACCGACGCTATACCGACGGATCCGGAAGGTGAGTTTGAATCGAATTGGGAGCTTTCTACTATCAGAGCGACCAATGTACTTCATTACCTGGTAGATCTCGGCGCGCAAGAAGAGAAGTTTCAGATACGCGGTCACGCGGCGACGATGCCTCTTGCGAGCAACGATACCCGGGAGGGCCGTGCTATAAACCGGCGAATAGATATAGTGATATTGTCTGAAGGACATATGTAAGGCTTAAATTTGCATTATTGATACGATAGTGCTTTTTTGATAGAATTTTACGAAACTTGGAGAAGGAACATGGCGGACGAAGAAAGTTTTTTGGATGAAGATGTTGCTGTTGGTCAGGATTCTGAAGTCGGCCAAAAGGTAGGCTTTCTTCCTGCGCTGGTTCTCAAAGTACTCAAGTGGGCAGCGGTAGGCGTGGCTGCGGTTATTTTCATTGTAACCGTGGTATGGATTACCATGCGGGTTATGAATCAGGGGCGCCCTTCCGGAAGTGTACCGGTGATATCGGAGGAATACCGGGCGGCGCCTGAAATCCTCTCTTATTACAAAAATTTCGATTCGGTGCGCACACGAACCGCTGATGATACGCCGCACACGGTTATCGCGGCGGTTGCATTAGGATATGAAGAGGATAATAAAACTATACAGACCGAGCTCGTTTCTCGAACGGTGAGTCTGCAGCATATTATCCGCAGCTATTTTTCGAGTAAGACCGCGAAGGAATTGGGAAATGAAAAGGTTGTACTCGAGGAGCTGCTTGAAAGGGTGAATTCAGTAGTAAGCGGCGGAAAAATAAAAGAAGTTCTGCTGCTCGAGTATAATATCATTGCGATGTAGCGCAGAAGACTTAAAACATGCGGCATAGAGGAAAGGGATGAACGAAGTTCTCTCACAAGACGAAATAGATCAGCTCCTCACGGCAATATCTACCGGCGATATAGAAACCGAAGATGTCAGCCAGGCCGCAGACCAACGAAAAATAAAGATCTATGATTTTAAGAGACCGGATAAATTCTCAAAAGAGCAGATCAGGACCATCTCGATCATGCATGAGACTTTTGCCCGGCTCACCACTACGTCTTTGTCGGCGGCAATGCGCGCTCTCGCTCATGTTCACGTCGCGTCGGTAGATCAGCTAACCTATGAGGAGTTTATACGATCGATTCCCAATCCGACGACTCTTGCTGTAATAAACATGGATCCGCTCAAAGGTATGGCGCTTCTCGAAATAGATCCCTCAGTTACCTATACTATTATTGATCGCTTGTTTGGCGGTCAAGGAGAAGGCGCCAAAATTAATAGAGAGCTTTCAGAAATTGAGCAAGCGGTAATAGAAAGCATTATTGTGAGAATATTGGGCAATATGCGGGAAGCCTGGTCTACGGT
>JABGPX010000466.1 GCA_018644745.1 Spirochaetales bacterium | reverse complement strand
GTGTGTACACCTTCGATGCCGTAGCAGCCGAGGTAATCCCCCAGGTCGTGCCACATAATTATGAGAACATTCGGGCGGTTCATAAATCCTCCAGACATACGCTAAAACATTCCAACGAGCCGTGATCCGGTACCCGACACGATGATGTTTGTTGGAAACAAGGGCAGGGACAATACTAGTACCGGCCAATCAGCTGCGGTCCGACATCGATCGCTCTGATTGATGCATCAAAACTCGCCCTTAGTAAATCGTACTTCACTTCTTTCGCCGTTTCATCATTCCACAAGTTGTCATATTCATCGGGATCGGCCGTGAGATCGTAGAGCTCTCCCTGCGCAATGCTGTGGTAAACGATAAGTTTCCATCGATCATTCCGGTACATCGTAGCCCAGGATTCTGTTCGTCGTCAAACGCGTAGGGTGCTTTCATACCGAGTTAGTCCGGGCGCTTGGAAGAACCCGTCATGTGGGTAGCTAGCTTACGCAATATTGATCTCATCAATGCTACGACTATGATATTCCTCAATCACTTTCCGCAGGGTAAGCTTTCTAAACCAAGATGTAACAGCAGCAATGATAGATTGTTGACGTATGGCCATAAATATGGCTAAATTACCATATGGATTTTGAATGGGATTCGAGAAAAGATACGTCAAATCGCAAGAAACATGGTGTACCGTTTCTCGAAGCTCAGCAGGCCTTTCTTGATCCGAGAAGAATAATCGCTGTCGATACCAATCATAGCACCGAAGATGAGAAACGATACTTCTGCTTTGGACGAGTCTCTGAGAAGGTGATGACTGTACGGTTCACCATGAGATTGGGAAAAATCCGAATATTCGGTGCCGGATTTTGGAGAGAAGGACGGAGGAGATATGAGCAAGAAAATGATATATCGTGATGCGCCAAAGGCCGTTGCAGAAGCTATCAACGCCGCTAAGGTGGTCGATGACTTTCTACCGCCTCCGGAGGAATTGTTGCTTCGCAATGAGACAGTAAAGGTCACAATTTCATTAACGCAAACGAGCGTGGATTTTTTCAAGAAATCCGCCGAGGAGCAGGGCGTTCCGTATCAAGCGATGATCCGAAAGGTTCTTGATCTGTATTCACAACGGTATCAGCGAGAATAGCTTTCTATCGCAACGAACGATTTCAAGTACGTAGGTTTGTGGTTTTCCCATCCGCGGGTCATTATGAGACAAATTTTGCCGCATTGCTTGCATAACTGTTAACGGTGATAATGGCTAAGGTCGTTTTGACGGCTTGGAAGGGTACATTTAGGAAAGTCCTGTATTTGCTCTTGGTTGGCGAAACAGATACGATAAGAAATGGATCTTCATATTAAAGTATGTTCATCGCTATTTCGAAGACGAAAAATTCATTCGAATCATTTCAGCGAAGGAGGCTACATCAATGAAACGCGGGAAAAGATGATCGGATACTGAACGCTTCTGAATAGTCGCTGACCGAAATCAATTATTTCGATGGCTGAAGCGGCTCAAGGTTTTCGATCGCAGAGGCTTTATCGCTCCGCATCGCGTGCCATAAATCCCAATCCTGCTGTAATCCGAGCCAAAAATCTGCGGACATACCGAGAACCTTTGCAAACCGCAACGCCGTATCAGGTGTTACCCCACGCTTACCGCGCACGATCTCGTTCAGACGAGGAAAAGACACATTCAATTGAACAGCAAGGGCAGATTGGCTAACGCCGAGAGGCTTCAGGAACTCCTCAAAAAGCATCTCGCCGGGGTGAATCGGAGGTCTTTCGCTTGGAAGGCGTCTCGTGACTAGCTGCTCCCGCGCAGAGGAAGTTCGAGTGGCTGAACGTCGCTTAGTGGTAGTCTGTGATTTAAACTTCTTCATCCCTCTCGACCTGATATAAACTATCCTCGAATCGGCCGACCGAGCTATGGCCGCGAACCGCACGGACAGTTTCTGCAAAAGAGTACAAATTTTCAAGTGCTGCCACCGAGTTAGTCCGGGCGTTTGAGGAACCCGTCAGGTGGGTAGCTAGCTTACGCAATAATATTCTTATCGTTGCTACGACTATGATATTCCTCAATCGCTTTTAGCGGTGTAAGCTTTCTAGACAAAAAAGGAGGAGTACCACATGCACTCTCATCCCCGTTCATTCAATGATAGGATTTTTACCGCTTGGCGGAGCCCGAACCGTTTTACGAAAAATCCCGACATTATAAAGCTGCCTTCCGGCCGGCTCCTGCTGGTATATTCCGATACCGACGGTCATTGGGCGCAGCAGAGCGAGGTCATAACCCTCCTGAAGAGCGATGACGACGGTAGAACATGGGTAAAATATCGGGAGATCGAGACGGCGAGGCAGCCGGAAGACGACAGGCTCGTTACCCCGAGAATCAGTATTCTCAACGACGGGCGCCTGGTCGTGCTCTGCGATCACGACGATTTCGGCTATTTCCATGAAGATCAGGAATCCGGCAACTGGGCGTGGTGGAGTGAGGATAATGGTGAAACCTGGTCCGGCCACCGGCTTACCGGCATTATGGGCTTCGAGCCCGACCGGATGATCGACCTCCCCGACGGCACTCTCGGCGTATCGTCTCACATCATGCGGGG
>JABGPX010001014.1 GCA_018644745.1 Spirochaetales bacterium | reverse complement strand
CCCGGCCCCCGTCTGATCGCTTCGCGGATTTCTCCTTCTGTAACGGTTTCACACCGGCAGATAACCCGGCCGTATGTAGGATCTTTCTCAATCAGTTTTTCCCTGGCAGAATTATCAAGATCGCTATATTTTGGAATACTCATCCGCGACCGAACGAAACCGCCCCGTTTTCCGGCGTTCATGCCCTGCTTCATTAAAAGATTTACTGCATATCGTGCTACTGCCAGGGATGAGCTGACGCCGGTAGATCGAATACCCGAGAGTTCAATGTATCCCGGAAGAGCTTCGAAATCTCTCAGGTGATATCCGCCCGGGTCTCTCACAGGGCGAAGGCCGGCATATTGGGTAATCGCCATGTCCGGTGAGACCGAGGGAACCAGTTTGCTGACACCGGCGATGACCTCCTCCAGGCCCTGCGCTGTGGTCTCGTCGGCGGTTTTATCGATGAGTTCCTCCGCGGTCGGCCCGATGAGCCAGTTTCCGTGAACCGATGGGGCAAGAAGCTTTCCTTTGGTTACTTTCGTAGGAACCGGAAGAATTATGTGCTCAATCCCGAGATTTGCCGCCCTGTCGAGGATGTGAAACTGCCCGCGCCGGGGATGCATGGTAAAATCTTCGATTCCGAGAAACCCGCTGACACTGTCGGAATATAGGCCCGCCGCGTTAATTACATATTGCACGGTTATTTCGCCATTGCTCGATTCGGCTACAAAACCATCGTCGGTTGAGCTGATACCCGATATTTCGTTGGATATGATAAACTCCACACCGTTTCGGGCTGCGTTTTCTGCCTGCGCGACCACGAGCATGAACGGGTCGGTGATGCTTTCTCTCGGTACATATATTCCTCCAAGGACTTCCGGACTCACCCGCGGCTCGAGCCTGCGAATATCATCGGCATTGAGGAGTTCTACGTCGTAAACGTGGTTTGCCGCGGCCTTAGCAAGGATTGCCGGCAGCTCCTGTTCCTCGATTTCGGTAAGTGCGGTGAGGATCGCCCCGGTCCTTTTCAGAGGTATATCCAGCTCTTCGCAGAGCTGGTCAAACATCGGATTAGCATGAACCACAAGATCCGATTCAAGAGAACCCGGAGGAGCATCAAATCCGGTATGTACGATCGCGCTGTTTGATTTTGATGCCTGTCCTCCGACATCGTTAAGCTTATCGGTCACCAGTGTTCTAAGCTTGTATTTCGACAGCTCTCTTGCGACCGCCGTTCCTACGGCACCGGCTCCGATTACTAGCACGTCCGCCTTATGCACTTGTTACGCTCCTATCTGCAGATTTAGTTGCTTTCTCCAGGCGCGGTACCGTTCTTCCTGTAAGTTTGCAGTGGATGGGCTGATTATTCTGGCGGGGGCGTTTGGTTTTGGTAAGCCGTCGAGCTGCCACACGTCTCTTGCCATCCCCGCGAAGAGACCCGCGCCGTAGGCCGTGGCTTCATGGCTGTCGAACACCGCAACCGGGATTCCCAGGATGTCTGCCTGAAGCCGCATAATCTCCGGGCTTTTCGATATTCCACCGTCAACCTGCAGCTGCCGGATACCCAGGCCCGTTGATCTCATGGTTTCCACCACGTCTCTAACCCGAAAGCATATCGATTCCACGGCCGAATACACTAGGTCTTCCCGTGAGGTATCAGCCGTAAGGCCGGTCCAGGAACCCGCGGCATTGCTGATCCAATAAGGTGCCGCGAGACCGCCCAGCGCCGGGATAAAAAGCACTTCCCCCGGGCTTTGCGCCCGGCCAATAATGTTGTTTATATCCGCGATTGAGCTGCTCACCTGCACCTTTTCGATGAGCCATTGGAGCAGTGACCCGGCGGTGTAGATACCACCGTCATACACATATGTCGTTGAGCCTAACGTCCGCCAGCCAACGGATGAAAGAAGTCCGTCGGTGATTTCGAATGAGTCGGTGCCCTGATTTGCCAGTACGAAGCAGCCGGTGCCGAAGGTCGCTTTCGTGTCTCCGCGCTGCAGACATAACTGTCCGAATAGTGCCGCCTGCTGGTCGACGCACAGCCCTTCCACAGGAATCTCCGCGCCGAGGATGCTCTTCTCAAGGGTTCCACCGTCCCCGGCGTCTCCGGAATTGCCGATTAGTTCCGGCAAGGCATTCAGAGGAATTTCGAACAGCTCCAGCATTTCGGGCGACCATTCAAGAGTTCGAAGGTTGAGCAGCATCGTTCTCGATGCTGTTGCGTAGTCTGTGACCGGCCGTCTTTGGCCGGTGAGCTGCCGTAACAACCAGCTGTCGCTCGTGGCCAGACAGAGCCTGTCCTTCATCACCAGATCCGCGGCATCCGGGATATTGTCGAGAATCCACTTCATTTTGAAGGCCGAGAAGTAGGGATCGGGAAGTAATCCCGTAGTATCGCGAATACTGCCGGTGCACCCGTCGGCGGCCAGCCGAGCAGCGAAATCCGCATTTCGTTTATCAAGCCATGAAATAGCCGGATATACCGGCTTGCCGCTTTCTCTGTCGAATGCGATTACAGTTTCGCCTTGATTTGCCAGACCGACACTGGCTATTTCCGACGGATGCACTCCTGTTTTTTTTACCGCCGAGTGAATCGCGTCGATTACGCTGCTCAG
>JABGPX010001013.1:428-2599 GCA_018644745.1 Spirochaetales bacterium | reverse complement strand
GCCGCAGAGAAATGGAACTCGGAAACGGATACCTGGCACGCGGCGGCTCAGACACTGCGAAACCATCTCATAGATGGTATAACCCGATCCGGCGGTCGTTTTATTGATCCGGCTTACTCTGCCAATGCCGCCCAATACTCGCCTTATATAGTTTTGGCGTCGTTTGCCCCGATTCCGGGTGAAGTACTTGTGCGGGTCATGAATGACCGCGGATTCTGTATTTCCACTGGATCCGCATGTTCATCGAAGGGGAATAAAAACACCCGGGTTCTCGAGCAGATGGGACTCGACCACCGGTTCGCAGCCGGAGTTATACGAATATCGATTGGCCAAGATACTACGATTGATGAATGCACCATGTTCCTTGACGCCCTCGAGGAAGAAACGCGGTGTTTGAAGCAAGAAATAAGAGGCTTATAATTCATGCTCTTCCTGATAAAGATCGGTGAGATATCCTTGAAAGGCGGCAACCGCGGATACTTCGAGAAAAAGCTTGTCCAGAATATCAAGCGTAGACTCAAACCGTGGAATCCCAAAATGACTGTTCGGCGAAACAGGTTCTATCTCGATATTGATGAAACTCACCGATCAATCGCGGAATCAGTGCTCTCGACCACATTCGGAATAGTCGGTTTTTCGCCTACCGATACCAGGGAAAAAACCTACGAAGACATTCGGCACGCCGCACTGGAGCAGACGGCGGCTTTTACGAAACATAATGATGCCGGCACATTCAAAATCGAAGCGAGAAGATCAGACAAATCATTTCACATGGATTCTTATGGAATTGCGACCCGTCTCGGCGATGATATTCGAGCTTCTCATCCTGAGCTGTCCGTAGATGTTCGAAATCCGGATCTCAAGATTAGAGTAGAAGTGAGAGAGAAAGCATATATCTACAGCGACAATATTTCCGGCCCCGGAGGTCTACCGGTTGGTGTCGCAGGAAAGGGGATTCTTCTTCTTTCCGGCGGGATCGACTCGCCGGTGGCTGCCTACCTGATGGCAAAACGAGGCCTAACGCAGGACGCGGCGTATTTCCATACCTATCCATATACATCTGATGAGGCGTTGGAAAAGGTAAAAGAGCTTTCACGGATTTTGTCATACAGGTGCGGCGGGATCAATCTTTTCACCATCCCGTTTACCGATGCGGCGCTCCGGATCCGTCAGCGCGCCCCCCTCGAAGAGACCACTCTGCTTATGCGAGCCTGCATGATGAAAACCGCCTCGGATTTGGCGGGCCGGGGTAAAGCTCTCTGCTTGATAACCGGCGAAGCACTCAGCCAGGTAGCCAGTCAAACAGCGCAGAGTATGCGCTTTACGGAAAGTACGTCGGATCTGCCTACATTTAGGCCGCTCATCGGGATGGATAAGGAGGAAATTATTAAAATCGCAAAAAAAATAGGCACCTATGATACATCGGTGCTTCCTTTTGAGGACTGCTGCACCGTATTTTCGCCGGATAAACCGCTAATAAAGCCAGATTTTGAAAGGATGTCCGCGTCATTTAAGAATCTCGAGATAGATGATCTGCTAGAAACCGCGGTAGAAACAGCTGAAAGAACCTGGTTCCCGCCTCTCGCCGAACTCTCGTAGGCAACGTTATGCTGATCAGTCCTTAACAGCTGTTGTAGTTTTTTTCTGAGTCGAGCCTCTATCGGATGATTTTTTCTCTGAAGGAGAATCTGAACCGCCGCTCTTTGGTGTTTCTTTAGAAGATGAGTCGGATGAACCGGTATCAGAATCTTTGCCGGAGCCGGTTTTGCTTTCTGACTTGCCCGCGCTTTTGCTACCGCTCTTGCTGTCGTTTACATAAAAACCGCTGCCCTTGAATATAATACCCAGCCCGCCGCCGATGACTCGACGTATCTCCTTTCTACACTCCGGGCATTCTGTTAACGAGTCATCTGACATGCTCTGAAAAACTTCAAAATTGTGACTGCAGCTTTTGCACTCATATTCATAAGTCGGCATTTATTGTACCCCGTAATTATCATCAGTAATTTTGAAAAACATGCCGAAACGGCAACTAGGATAATATACGAAAAATTGCTTCTCTGTGGCAAGACCGAGGGTTTCTATCACACGGTCCGGTGGTCCGGACTCTACAGAGCGGTCCGGTGGTCCGGACTCTACAGAGCGGTCCGGTGGTCCGGACTCTACAGAGC
>JABGPX010001013.1:0-328 GCA_018644745.1 Spirochaetales bacterium | reverse complement strand
GGTCCGGACTAAAATGCCGTTTTTCCGCAGATACGCCTTGATGTCTGAGACGGTATAGTCGCCGTAATGCACCATCGAAGCAATAAGGGCCGCGTCGGCCTTGCCTTCCGAGAGCACATCCGACAGATGAGCCGGCGCCCCTGCTCCTCCTGATGCAATTACCGGAACCCCGACATTTTCCGATATCATTCTTGTAACTTCGAGCTCATATCCGTCTCTCGTGCCGTCGGCATCAATGGAGTTCACGACAATCTCACCAGCACCGAGCCGAACCGCTTCTTTCGCCCACTTAAGAGCATCAAGTTCGGTTGAGGTACGCCCGCCGTTA
>JABGPX010001012.1 GCA_018644745.1 Spirochaetales bacterium | reverse complement strand
TCGGCGGAATGTATTCTGTAGACGTAGATGATATGAATGCGATTCAAAAACTATGGGACTTAATCCGGCATGCGGCGGTTCCTGTTTTTGTCTTGGCCACTTCCGCCACCGCCGGTCTTGTGCGGGTTATGCGGGCGAATATGCTCGAGATCCTTGGGATGCAGTACACAACGACTGATCGAGCCAAGGGATTATCCGAGCGCAAGGTTGTCTACAAACATGCGCTACGAAATGCTATAAATCCTATGATAACGTTGTTCGGATTTCAACTCGGCGCCATTCTCGGTGGTGCTGCCCTTACTGAAAATGTCACTGCATGGCCGGGACTCGGCCGCTTGATCTTACGCGCGCTACTCACCCAGGATCTCTATCTTGTTGTCGGGAGTTTGATTTACAGTGTCGCTCTGCTTGTAGTCGGCAACTTGATTGCCGATATTCTACTCGCGGTTGTCGATCCAAGAGTAAGGATAAGTTGATGAAGAATACACCATCTTCAAACGACAACAAACGGTATGTAGAGGATAATTTTCTCGGCGCACGAGAAGGTATTTCTGACAAAGGTGAGTCTCTCTGGGCAGTATATTGGCGGAGATTCAAGAAACATACCCTTGGAAAAGTTGGCGCCATTATACTTATTGTCCTGTATGGGTTGGCTATACTCGCGGACTTTGTTTCTCCTTTTGATATGACCTGGACTGACAAGACAAAGTCTTATCACCCGCCTACTAGTATCCGGTGGATATATGAAGATCAGGGGAAAAGGGTCTTCCGGCCATTCGTGTACGAGCGATGGAACGTGAATGTGGCGTTAAAAAAATACGGCCTGGTTCCCCTCTATACGCTTCGTGCCATTTCTATAGAAACGGCACCGGGAAGAGCGGGTTTGCGGTCCGTCATTATTGATAAGAATCCGATATCTCAAAAAGCGACTCTGATCGATGAGGTATCGAAGTATTACAGCCTGCCGACCAATCACGAATCAATGCGGCGTCTGGCCAATGAAATAGATGCGATTCGAAGGGACAATACAAGCGATGTCACCTATCGGGTGAGTATCGGAACCAAAATGGTACAGGGAAAAGAAACACCCCAGGAATTGCTGCTCGTAAAGGGAAATAAGAATTTCGTGAAGTTCTTTAATGAAGGGGTTCCGTACAGCTTTCTCGGAATGTTCTCATCGAGAATTCATCTTTTCGGCAGCCCTTCGGGAGGGTATTTCCCTCTTGGCGCCGACAAATTAGGGCGGGATATGCTTTCGAGACTCCTGCATGGCTCCCGGCTTTCTCTTACTGTCGGGCTTCTTGGAGCAATCATTACATTTACCATCGGTCTTCTTTTTGGAGGCATTGCCGGTTATTTCGGCGGATTAACCGACAGTCTTATGATGCGATTCAGCGAAGTCGTGATGTCCTTTCCGGCGATATATCTGTTATTCGCGTTGAGATCGGTGTTTCCGCCGTCGCTGAACTCAATACAAGTTTATATGCTGATCGTCGTTATCATATCCTTTATAGGGTGGGCCAGGCTCGGTAGAATTATCCGGGGCATGGTGCTGAGTTTGAAAAACGAAGACTATGTATTGAGTGCTAAAACCATGGGGCTCTCGGATTTCAAGATTGTGGTGAAGCATATTTTGCCGAATACCCTTTCATTTGTAATAATCCAGGTAACTATCGCCATCCCGGGTTATATCCTTGGTGAATCGGCCCTGAGCTTACTCGGACTCGGAATCACCGAGCCGCAGTCGAGTTGGGGGTTGATGCTTGCGGTCGCCAGGAACTTCAGAGTGGTATCGGATTTTCCGTGGGTATTGTTTCCAGGCTTTATGATTTTCATAGCGATCATGGCATGGAACTTTTTCGGCGATGGTATCCGGGACGCGGTAGATCCGCGCAGCAGGCATTAGAGGAGCATCGATGGAACATAACAACGGTGGCGTGGCGCCGCCCGCCGAACACCTGCTAAATGTTGAGAATCTTACAACTTATTTCCATATGCACGACCATACCGTCAGAGCCGTAGATGGTGTCAGTTTTCATCTCGATCCAGGCGAGACACTGGGAATTGTCGGAGAGTCGGGCTGCGGAAAATCAATTACCTCCATGTCCATAATGCGTCTCATACCGACTCCTCCCGGGAAAATAGAGAAAGGAAAGATAGAGTTTGAAGGGCAAGATTTACTGAGGTACTCCGATAACCAAATGCGGAAAATCAGGGGTAATCGAATATCCATGATCTTTCAGGAGCCGATGACGTCGCTGAATCCTGTCTTTTCCGTAGGCATGCAGATATCTGAGGCACTCATACTTCATCGGGGGATGGACAAGAAGCAGGCGCTGGAGGAAAGTACGCACCTTCTGGACACGGTAGGAGTGTCTGATCCTGAAGAGAGGGTGAAAGAATATCCGTTTCAGCTCTCAGGCGGGCTAAGGCAGAGAGTAATGATCGCAATGGCCATGGCATGCGAGCCTTCCATTCTAATCGCCGATGAACCGACTACCGCGCTTGATGTAACTATTCAGGCTCAGATCCTCAGGCTCATGCGGGATTTAAAAGCAAAAAAATCTACATCGATTATGTTTATTACTCACGATCTCGCGGTAATCGCC
>JABGPX010001011.1 GCA_018644745.1 Spirochaetales bacterium | reverse complement strand
CATGTGAAGCCGATCAGAGAAAACATCTTGTCCTGCTACCCCTTTTTCGATCTCTTCTGTATACTCGGTCGAATAATCTAACTTGCACGGAAGGAGCTCGCAAAAAATGAAATTACTCGATCTTGGTGGAGAATGGTCTTTCCGCAAGGGAACGGAGAATAAGAAACTGCTCGCACTCGTTCCAGGCTGCGTGCACACCGACCTCCTTAATAATAATCAAATAGACGATCCGTATTTCGCTGATAATGAAAAGGCGCAGATGTGGATCGGTGAGAGCGACTGGACCTACAACAGAACGTTCCAGGTAAAAAAAGACTTGCTCTCCGGCGATAGGATAGAGTTAGTGTGCGAAGGCCTGGACACCCTGGCTACAGTAAAGATTAACGGCAAAATTGTCGGTAAAGCGGATAATGCGTTTAGAACTTGGCGGTTTGACATAAAGCGTGCTCTTTCCGCCGGCTCAAATACAATTGAAATACTTTTTCGCTCCACAATCCCGTTCATCAACAAACTACAGAAAAGAAATCACATGACTCTTACTGGAGTTGATAGTCACCGTATCGACGGCAGCAACCAGATACGAAAATCTCAGTGTAATTACGGTTGGGATTGGGGGCCGATGTGCGTCACCTGCGGCATCTGGCGGAATATCCGTATCGAGAGCGCTGTAACGGCAAAATTACAGGACGTATACATCGGACAGGACCATAGACAGCGCGGATCCGTCGGAGTTGATGTGCAAATCTCCGCAAATCGCTACCGCGAAGAAACATCCCTTCTGGCGGAAGTAATTATAGAGAAGGACGGGAAGGAGCTTTCCCGCCAAGCCCTGCACCTGGTAAACGGAGGCGGCAGCAAGCGGATCACCGTGACCAGCCCTGAACTCTGGTGGCCCAACGGTCTGGGTTCCCAACCTCTCTATGGAGTTACCGTTATACTCTACGACGCGGCCCGCAAAGAACTGGATCGGTGGAGCCGCAAAATCGGATTGCGGACGTTAGAGCTTGTTCAAAAACCTGATAAATGGGGAACAAGCTTCGCCTTCGCGGTAAACGGAAAACAGTTTTTTTCGAAAGGCGCAAATTGGATTCCGGCGGATACATTTGTGACGAGAATTACCGATGACTGGTACCGGTACCTGATTAAAAGCGCGGCGGATGGAAACATGAACATGCTCCGTGTCTGGGGCGGCGGAATTTACGAAGATGATGTTTTCTATGACCTCTGCGATGAGTACGGAATACTTATTTGGCAGGACTTCATGTTCGCCTGCAGCGCGTATCCGGTAGATGATGAACCGTATGTGGCTAATGTCGCCGAGGAAGCCAGAGACAATATCGTGCGTCTCAGAACCCATCCCTCAATGGCCCTCTGGTGCGGCAATAACGAAATTGAGCAGATGCATGAGAACCTTATAAGCAAGTCGGCGGAACCGGGGAAAATGACCTGGAAAAGCTACAAAAATGTATTCGACGAATTGCTTCCCGGCCTGGTGAAAGAACTCAGTCCGGAGCTGCCCTATTGGCCATCCAGCCCGCATACTCCAGGGGATGACCGCCTCGATTACAATGATCCCCAGAAAGGCGATGCCCACCTTTGGTCAGTCTGGCATGGAAGAGAGCCGTTCGAATGGTACAGAACCTGTGAGCATCGCTTCAACAGTGAGTTCGGCTTCCAGTCTTTTCCAGAGCCTTCGGTGGTAAACGGCTACACACCGAAAGATGAAAGAAACATATCAAGTTATATCATGGAGTTGCATCAACGAAGCGGGATCGGGAATGAAGTAATTATCGGGTACATGCTTTCCTGGTTCAGGCTTCCTTATACCTTTGATAAAACGCTTTGGCTTTCCCAGATACTGCAGGGCATGGCAATAAAATACGCCGTTGAGCATTGGCGAAGAAAAATGCCTCAGGGAATGGGAACTCTCTATTGGCAGCTAAACGACTGCTGGCCTGTCGCCAGCTGGTCATCAATAGATTTCCCGGGCAACTGGAAAGCTCTTCATTATATGGCCAGAGACTTTTACGCACCGCTGTTGATTTCGGCGGTAGAAGATCCGGCAAAAGGCACGATAGAGCTTCATGTATCGAATGACAATCTGAAGTCCGCAGAAGGCACCGTTCGCTGGTCTGTGGTTTCCGTGGACGGAACCACGATCGACGGTGGGTCTTTTCCGGCAAAAATTGGTCCGTCTTCCAGCAAGAAGATAAAGACGGTAGACCTTTCCGGTGTTCTGGCAAAACATGGGGAGCGGAACGTGCTCGTGTGGCTAGCGCTGGAAATAGACAATAAAACGGTATCTCAGAATTTCGCCACATTCACAAGGCCGAAACACTTGCTGCTGAAGCAGCCGGCGATTTCATTAAATCCAAAAGAGCGAACCGATGGTTCCTTTGAGATTACCATTAAATCGACAAAACCGGCATTATGGGTGTGGATTGATCTTCCGGAAGTTCAGGCGGATTATTCGGACAGGTTCTTTCATCTCATCGAGAGTAAGGCGGCAAAAATCGTTGTGAAACCTTGGAAAAAGATGACCTTGCAGCAGGTGGAAAAGGCGCTGACCGTTTCAAGCCTTATTGACACATATATGGAATAGGGGTGCCCCGAGGGTTT
>JABGPX010000358.1 GCA_018644745.1 Spirochaetales bacterium | reverse complement strand
AAATTTGCCATATACGTAAGTATACAAAAACTCGAAGTGAAGGCACAGCACCTAAATACTATTTGCGGAATTCACGACGAAGTAGTTGAGTTCCTCAGGGGAATAGCGGGACACCCATGTCGACAAGCGCTTTCTGTATGATTGAAACTTCGAGGGCCCGCGGTGTAATTCTCCGCCGTGCAGCAAGAGCGGCCGCGACACCGGCGGCCTGACCGAGATCCATCATATTACCCATACTTTTCCCCGCTGTCTGACCCATATGGGTAGTAGAGGCGCATCGGCCCGCGACCAGGAGTCCCTCGATCCCTTTTGGTAGCATGCTCCTGTAAGGGTATGAGTGACCGGATACCATTTCGATGCCTTTCGTGGAATCTGCTCCCGCCGGGTCAACGGCGCCGTAACGCCGGGCCACCAGGTCGTCGAATTCCACCCCTTCGCAGCAATCTTCCAGGGTGAGAACATAATCCCCGACGATCCTGCGGGTCTCTCTCACAGCCGCGGCCGCTCCAGTCCGCATTAGATGACACTCCCCCAGGCCGGGGATTTGAAAGTCTCTTGCAATTCGGACGAAATCAAGGGCTACTTCGAGGCCCATTCGCTCAACGAGGGTCAATGCCGCGGCGTCAGTGGCATCTATATCGCCGGCATCAACGGGTCCGCCGTTATTAATCCCGATTACTCCGGGTATAGTCGTGCGATTCGGCCCGTACCACCTCGCCATCCGGTACTTCCCCGTGCATGCCGCCTCGGAAACAGTATTCCTCCACCCATCTGATGCATAGAATGCCTCGACATCGCAGTTGGCCAATGCGAAGCAGAGGGACACAAACATCAAACCGCCGTCGGTTTCTCTACCTGTCACCATATCGGCGCCGGCAAAAAAAGCGACATCAGCGTCTCCCGTAGCGTCCACGATCGCGTGAGCGAAAAACTCCTCTATCCCCCTTTTGCCGCCTACCTGCACGCCTTGAATTGATTGCCCGTCCTTGGTGACCCCCGTCACTTGGCTGTGAAATCGGTAGGAACAGCCTAAATCTTCGAGAACCCGGCATGCGGCGAGTTTGAAATACTCGGGGTGGGTGTTGAGATTGTCACCGTCTATTTTATTGATCCGGCCGGGGATTGCCGCGTCTGCCTCATACTCAGCCAGGGCGTCGGTAAAGAGTTGATGCACCCCCCTGCTGCCTCCGTTCAAGAACAGCCGATTGATCGGCATCCAGGGCGCGAGGGGAGAAACGCCGCCGGGGAACGCTCTCGCTTCGAGAAGCAACGTTTTCGCTCCCTGCTTCGCCGACGCCGCAGCTGCTCCGAGCCCCGCAGGGCCGCCGCCCGCCACGATAACGTCAAACGAATCTCCGGGAGCTGGCATCAATTCACTCAGGTTTTTTTTTGATCGCATGGGCTCCTCCAGGAGCTATAGGCTTCCTTCTAGGGATTTCTCCGACTATCGCAATGGTTCCAGGAGCGCGATGCATTTCTTCAAGTCTGCAATCTCATCGGCATCGTCGCCGCATTCCCGCTCAAGGGTTAGTGGTCCGGAATAGCCGGCCCAAAATGTAGAAACCTTGATTCCGTACTGCTCACGCGCCGCCGAAAGTTTCTTGCCAGTTTCATCCGTGCATTTTGTCATATCCCAGGTACTTACCTGGCAGCTACCCAGGCCCAGGCGCGCAACTTTCTCGAACTCCGGACCGGGCTCCTCGCGAAGCGGTACCAACACGCCAATGTCCAATTTTGCCACATTTCCCTCCGTTGTAGAAACTAAAAAAGAGGATAACCCGCGTTGCGATCTATATGCCAGAGCGGAGCGGCTTCAAAACCTAGTTACTCTTTCTGTGGAACTCCTTGATCAGGCAAGCATTATAGTTGGTAGGGCACAACCACGAAGTCGAACATATTCGAGTCGAAGTCGCGGGTGTTGCGTGTAACAAATTCCAGCTGATTTGACTCTGCAACCGCCGCTTGGAATGCATCCGGCAGCCTCAAGCGGAACTCTCGTCGATAGTGAGCTGCTCGGTCGGCTGTGCGGGCGTCCAATGGCAGGCAAT
The DNA here is from genome assembly GCA_018644745.1 of Spirochaetales bacterium. The sequence goes on along the minus strand of JABGPX010000358.1, from coordinate 573 downwards.
GAAATGAATCGAGCAGGCTGGCAATGTGAAGCGACTCTTCTTGTGATGCGCCGTTAAGAACCTCGGCCCGTGTAATCGCGGAAATTGCCAGGAGGGACCACTCCTCGGACGCGAGCCACTCCGTTGCTTGTCGGATGCCGTTTAGATGGTCTATAAGAATTACCGAATCCAGAAGCGCTTTTACCACTCGTTCCGAATCCTGTCCACGTAGTCGATCGCATCCACTCCTTTTTGTTTCCACATACCGGCTGTGTGATCGAGAAGTTCTGTTTTTTTCTGCTCGGAATCAGCGTCCTTTAGCTGCCTGATGGCTTCCCGCACCGTTTCTGCGGCGGATTGACCGCGTCGTCTGCTGTACCAGTCCAGCCATCGCTTATCTTTCTCTTCAAGAGATATGAGTGTTCGTATCATGGATATAGTATATCACTTATATGATATTACTTCAAGAGATGGCCGTAGTGTACCGGAAGTCGGGTCATCAGACACACGCGACGACTGACATTGGGCCTCCGGACGCGGACATCAGCGGTCTTCTTTTATGGTCGGCCATGCGCCGCGGACACTGCCCCAATG
>JABGPX010001010.1 GCA_018644745.1 Spirochaetales bacterium | reverse complement strand
CCCGTCAGGGATATCAGGTAAACATGTACCGTACCGCCTGCCTGTACCCGTATATATACGCTGTCGCCACTATCAATTATAAGGAGTTTAATCCCGCTTAATCCTTTTGCCGGCATTCGCATCGAAAGCGTTCCTCCGACACCGACGGTCAATCCAGCCGTTCGGTTTTCCAACCCGCCGTCCTCGAGATCGAGGACCCATAAATCATTTTTGCTTCCGATTGGAGAACCGTCATCCGGTTTGCCAACCACCGCGAGCAGTTTTCCATTCGGCATCCATTCAGCAGCCTGAGCCAGGAAGTCATCACCCGGTGGTGAAGTTATCATCCCGTCCATATCGATGATTTTGATAACCGGCTGCATCATCCTGAAGGAATCAGGATTCATCGATTCGAGAAACATGAGTCGACTCCCATCAGGCGACCATTTCAGATCATAACTGTTGAACCTGTTATCTGTGAGCTGTTTTGGTTCCCCTCCCGCAGCCCCAATCACGTAGATATCCTGCACCTTTTGGTCCAGGTAACCGACACCGTCAAAGCGATACACCTTTCGGTTTACCCTATACGCCTGCTTGGTCAGATCCGGCGGATCCTCATCGCCAAATCCGGGCCCTGCGGTGAATGCAATGTTAGCGCCGTCCGGCGACCAGACCGGTCCGCCTCCAACGCCTTGTTTCATATCAGTAAGCTGCCTTGCGTCGCCTCCGTTGAGGGGAAGGATGAAAACCTGTGGTTTTTCTTTTCGATCGGAGAGAAAGGCGATAGATTTGCCGTCGGGAGCAAAGCACGGGCTGCTGTCTTTTGCCTTTCCGGTGGTGAGCATCCGGCTGTCAGAGGAGTCAGCGGACCACAGCATGAGAGAGGAGAACTCTTTATCTGCCTCTGTGTCGACATGGGTTACGGTGTATACAATCGAATTGCCATCGGGCGAAAAACTCCCGTTCTGAAGAAACTTGAGTTTAAATAAATCGTCAGGTTCCATCGATTTCATTTTCTTCATTGGTATCATCCTTTTCGCTAAAGCTATACCAGAAACTTCACCACTGAACTCACAAGGGCGAGAATTACATCAACGGGAAGATGCTTCGGGATAGTCTCATCAAACATAACAGTCACTTCGGCAGGGAACTCATCATCTTCGGTCCACAATACAAACGCGCAAGGAATTCGCGGCAGTGCCTTGAAACCAATCGAGGCGTCACCGAACTCGAGGGCGGTGCCGCCAAGGCTGGCGGCCTTCGACAGCAGCGTGCCGGGATCCGATCCATATCGCGAGGCAATTGGATCGAGGGGCATTTTATGAGGACCGGTAAAAAAGATACTTCCGCCCGGAACTTCCTTTTCGGATATCCATTTTCCGCCCAGCTCTAATTCTTCGCCGTCTACCAGATAGGCAAGGATTAGAAGGGTAAGTTCGCCATGACCCGGTGGATGCCCATCCGGGACCTTGACTGACTGGTCTGCCGGGTCTACTAAATAGTCGCCGCCCATAAAAGGCACCACGTACATGCCCGATTCATACCTGCATAATGTATTTTTGCAGACAACTGTAGGATCCAGGTTTCCCAGATCAGACCAGAGTTTATCTGTGCCGGACAGCGGCGTTTTACTCATTACAACCTTCCTATATTCTCCGGAGTACTCACTGTGATGCGCCCTTAATTTACTGCTGTTTTGCCCTGCAGCGCATCTCCGGTTACTACAAAATATGGGTTTAGCAGGTTTTCCTTGTTATATCTTAAAGCAGTGCCGGTATCGGGATTTATCACAGAACAGCCGGCTTCCTCAGCGATTATCTGACCGGCGCCGACATCCCATTCCATCGTGGGTCCGAATCGGGGATACACATCAGCCCGGCCCTCCGCGACAAGACATATTTTCAAGGCACTTCCGGCATTGATGAGTTCAATTTCTCCATGTTCCGCCTTTAGGGCATCAACAAATGATTTTGTATCGTCGGAGAAATGGGAACGACTGGCCACAACAACCACGGGCGGCACTGTTCTGTCAGTATCAAGGGGAAGCCGGGCAGCGGAACCCATCAGTCCATCAATTCCGGTATCTGCGCTTTGAGCGGCGGCACCTTCTACCTTGTGCGCCCCACAACCGGCGGAAGCGTAGTAAAGCATGTCTTTTACCGGCACATATAAAATACCGAGGGCTGGCCGGCCGTCGCGTACCAGTGCGATGTTTACGGTAAACTCGCCATTACGTTTTACAAACTCTTTCGTTCCGTCCAGAGGATCGACCAGCCAAAATGTTTCCCAGGCTGACCGTTCGGAAAAGGGAGTTTTTCCGCCTTCCTCGCCAAGGAATGGAATATCTGGAAACGCGTTTTCTACTATTGTCGTAATGGTTTTTTGAGCGAGCAGATCTGCTCTGGTGAGTGGAGAATCGTCATCCTTCAAGGATACATCAAAATCGTCACTGTTATAGACCTCGAGAATTTTCTCACCGGCGGCCAACGCCGCGCGAATTCCTACCGGTAAAATCTCCCGCGGATCAATCATCATGATACAACGTCCTTATGAGCTCCATCGAATGTAGGTATTTCGATGTGTCTTAAATAGTACTCTTCTTTGTATACTATTTTTTTCATCCAAAAGGAATGGCGCCATCG
>JABGPX010001008.1 GCA_018644745.1 Spirochaetales bacterium | reverse complement strand
GCAGTAGGAAAAGAGGACTGAATATTCGCGCCAGTACGGGCGCCATATTTTCAATTATATTCCGCTTAGCTCCGGCCAGGTAAACCGCGACAATACTCGCACCGCACATTCCGCCGAGAACCAGATGCTGGCCGATAATTTCACTAATATCGATGTTGATCGCGGTAAAAAGCAGCGCTGCCATCGCGAACAAGACTGCTCCTCCGCACGCTATGAGAACAAGATAAATAAAAGTTTCACCGGAGAACCGCACAAAGTCCATTCGCCGGTCAGCGCTGGCCCAGTCTTTGCCGGCATATACGAGCCCTGCGGCAGTCCAGCATACAATGGGTACGTGAATTCCGATCAGCAGATTGAAATCGCCTGCTGAATACAGAGGAAAGACATTTGCCAAAGCCGCTACTCCGAGGAGCAGAAGGCAGAAGATTGCCGCCTGTGTGCCGTGCCCCGGAAACTTCCACATGAAGTAGAAGCCAACTATCGGAATAACAAACAGAGACAAATTACGGGAATAGAAACCTGAATCACCATTCAGCATACGAATACCAAAGAGTTCAGGAACCCTCGAAAGCAATCCTGCGAGTATAGCTAGACAGATAACCAGGCCGATCTCTTTTCGAGATCGCTTCAGAGCATCAGGACTAACCGGATCAATCAGGAGTTGCTTCCAGAGGGTCTTCGTCTGCACCTTGGAGAATTCGCCAGCCAGCTCGGACGCCTGTCCGGCACGGCGTACCGCCACAATAAATGATTCCTCTTCGGTGAGACCGCCAGACTGGAGATTTTCCATCTCATCACGCAGATGACTTTCCAGCTCATTTAGATCTTCATCTCCCAATTCACCATGTAAGCGAAGATATGCTTTCCACTGAGCGACTTCTTTTTCAACCATCGTTATTCCTCCAGTTTTTTCCAAACACGATCAAGGGCGCTTTGAACCACGTTCCACTGTACCTTTTGGCGTTCCAATTCGGCTTTGCCCCTTTCGGTTATGCCATAATATTTTCTTTTCCGGCCGTTATCGGCGATTCTCCAGCTCGATGAAATAAGCCCTTGTTTCTCCAGGCGATGAAGTACCGGGTACAGCATGCCATCGGTCCAATTGAGATTGTAATCAGAGAGTTCACGTACCGCTCCGATTATCGCGTATCCGTAACTCTCACCTGAATACAGAATAGACAGCACGAGGGGCATTGATGATGCGGCGACAAGATCCTTGGAAATCACTATAATACCCGTCTACCATACATAGAACCATAATGCATAGTAGTTCTATGTATGTCAACAGATAATGGGGTACCTCTATTAACTGCTGCTTTGACCTGCGGCACATACAAAAAAACCCCGATTTTATAAGAGAACCCATTCTGTCGGCAAAACTAAATGTGGTTTTTTCGATGTGCCCTTTGGTTGAATTATTTAGCTCCTCATGTTATCACCACGTTATTACGATGGATTTTACATATTGGAATAAAGGCGGAAGGTAACTCTATGAATATCGGGCTCGTAGGACTCTCCAAATCCGGGAAAACCACAATCTTTAACGCGCTTACCGGCGAAACCGCCGAAGTGTCTGCCTATCAATCTGGAAGAGTAGAACCAAATAGAGCCATTGTTCAGGTCGAGGACGAACGGGTCGCCGTTCTTTCGGAAATGTATCAACCAAAGAAAACTATCTACGCGCAGCTAGAACTGGTTGATTTCGCCGGAATGTCCGGAAACGCTGATAACGGTGAGATTTTTACCGGTGAAGCAGTGGCCGCGGTTAAAACTACCGACGCGTTGGCCCTGGTGCTCAGGAGTTTTGCAAGCGAGGAAGTCGACTCGCAGCACGGGCCGGCGAATCCGGCGGAGGAATTAGAAACCCTAAACGCCGAGTTCCTGCTCTCTGATCAGATTGTTGTGGAAAAACGCCTGGCGAAGGTTCGAGAAGACATTAAAAAAGGTAAAAAAGATGCTGACCTGCCGGCGGAGGAAAAATTACTCGCTCTTGTCCTCGAACACCTGGAAGCAGGTAAGCCGATTCGGGAATTGGAAATTAATCCTGATCAGAGGAAGGCCCTCAGCGGTTATCAATTTCTTACAAGCAAGCCTATATTCGTAATTCTGAATTCTGATGAGGAACGTTACGGATCGAGCTCTGCGGTACTGGAAGAAATAGAAAAAACGTGTGAGGCAATCGAATTTGCGGGAAAGTTTGAAATGGAATTGAGTGGTCTCGATCCTGAGGACGCAGCTGTATTCATGGAAGATATTGGTATTACCGGATCGGCTCGGGCCAGGCTCAGCACCTCTGCCTATGCGATTTTAGGATATATCAGCTTTTTTACCGTGGGGGAAGATGAAGTACGCGCCTGGACAATTCGCAGCGGCGCAACCGCCGTCGATGCCGCCGGCACCATCCACAGCGATCTGGCTCGCGGATTCATTCGGGCTGAATGCTTTTCGTACGACGATCTGCACACCCTTGGAACCGAAAAAGCCCTGAAAGAAAAGGGGCTGATCCGGCTCGAAGGTAAGACCTATATAGCTCAGGACGGTGACATTCTCAATATTCGCTTCAGCGTTTGATATTTATAAGGATAGTGGGGGATGATTTTGAGAAAAAATATCACTACCGGCC
>JABGPX010001006.1 GCA_018644745.1 Spirochaetales bacterium | reverse complement strand
ATCCTCTTTCAGCAATAATGCTTTTAATAAATTTTGCGATGAATTATCCGCTGAAATAAACAACAGGGACGGCTCAAGGGGCTCGATTATTGTCGGGGTCTCGGATAATGTGCCGCCGGACGCGGATCTTGATCGTATCGCAGTTTTAACCCGGCTTTTTGCCTAACGAATCTCCTTTATTTCATCTACTTCTGCGTGCAGATCGAGTTCTTCATGAATCTCCTCGAAAATCTCCCATGTATCTTTTTGTACTTGGAATATGGTGACTTCAGATGTGCCCATTTCTTCAATCGAAAAAGAATCTTTATTTTCTGTAATAGTAACAGTAGCCTCTTCGGCAGCTCCGCTTACATATCCGATTATATTCAGCACCGTTTCCCTCATTTGGGCCTGGTCTTCTGTGAGAATGGGGAATCCGCCCTGTAGCAATATCTCCGGGGGATTTGTTATCTCCTGGTAGCTGTATCCTCGCTGACCATATATATATACCGATACCGACACGGATGTGCTTGTATTCAAAGGGATGAAACGAATCGAATTGTCGAAACTAACCCAGATGTCTTCACCGTTTTCTCTGACTTGTATACGGTCGAAATAGGCTCTGTCGAAGTCTTCGAATTTTTCATTCTCTTGAAGGCGCCGGATGCCAATTTCAATAAGGGCTTCGCGCCCGAGCGATTTCATTTCACCGAGGGTCATTATGCTTTTCCTTTACTCCTCGTCTTAGTCCTCAGTTTCCCATATTACATTTTTCTTTAATTCAGCGGGTGCCGCGGCCCGCGATGTGTTTGTATTCGCCAGATCAAGATAATTGTGTTTGAGAGCGAGACTCGGACTGAGACTTTTCAGCTTTTCATATCCGGTCTGAACATTACCATAGTTTTCGAGATCATGATTTACCCGGGCCACCGAAAGAACAACCCTTGGATTTTCAGGCGTTAATACCAGAGCCTTATTGTAATAGCCGAGAGCGTCGATTTTCTTATCTGATAAATAGAGAATATGGCCAAGATTCATCATGGCGGGTACGTGTTCTTCCTCCGCCACAATTTCCCTAAACTGCTTTTCGGCGCTGGAGTTTAAGCCGTACTGGGCGTAGAGTACTCCCAGGCGGTTCCGGGTTCTTCCGTCATCCGGCTCCGATTCGAGCTTCGCCAGGTATTCGAGCTCTCTTGTGGAAATTTCTCTTTTCACCCATCGGTCGAGTTCGCTCGAGAATACATCGAGCACGGTCTGAGTATTCGGTATCGTCGGATCGGCGGTAGAATCGCTGAATCCGACCGGCTGATAAACGCTCCACGCGTCATGAGTAGGATAGATAACCGCCTGCTGCCTAGAATAATTCTCTCGCCATTCCTTGGCACCGGCTAACCAGGCGGTTAGAAAACCGCTGTCTTCTACCATAGTTATTTCGACCGGCAGCCAGACTTTACCGTTTTCGTCGATTATGAGATCGTCGGGCCTGAGAAAGGATAACCTTGCTTCGGCCGCGCTCATATCCAGCGCGAATGCAGGGAAGATATGACCAGGAATTGTAATGAACGCCGTTTCGATTCCGACCGCCTCGAGCATCGATGTGTAACAGACTGAAAGATCATCGCAATCTCCGGCGCGGTAATCGAGGGTTTTCTTCGGGAATTGTAGATAATCCACATTGTTATCGTCTTCCGATAGTTCTTTATACGATGAGCTTGGATCAATCTGATAGCTCATTCCGTGAACTACGAGCGCTGAGTACAGCATCAAGCCGCGCTGAAGGTTTTTGCTCAGCGCATCCCGTGTGTATCTGCTCATCGCTGCGGTCATATTTTTAGCGAAACGCTGGACATAGTCGTCCTTGGCGGTGACGAAAGCCGCCACCTTAGTATCGTCATCCCACCTCAGAGCATTCCTGTCATAAAAATCGATAATGACGGTTTGCTCGCTGCTGCCCTCTACTCCAGCGTGCTCATATTCCACCAGCAGATTTGCCGCGACTTTGGTTCCTTCAGTAATAGAAAGAACCTCCTTGTTGAAAAGCGCGTAGAGCTCTACTGTTTCCTCACCGTCTGCGGCGAGCGATTCAATTGAACCGCTCAGCTTTGGATAATCCATATAGGTTTCCATATCAAGCCGCACATCGATATTCTCGATTGCCGTCGTTCCGTTGTTTTTTATGGTCACCAACCCAAAGGAATTTGAATCATAATATTTGAAAAGCACAGGGAAAACGTTTTCAACCGTCACAGCGATATCCAGTTTCACCTCGGTACCTCTAGCCGAAACCGTTTCTGTCACTGTTTCCGCAGTGGAATCCGACTCGCCGGACTCCGAGGTTGCCGGCTCAGGCTCGGGTTCCGGTTCCGATTCAGGCTCAGGCTCAGGCTCAGGCTCAGGTTCCGGTTCCGGTTCCTCCATCTGATCAGCCCGGAGCTCCTCCTCCCGCGGAAAATCCATCGACCCCGGCTCTTCCCGGTGGCCATCGGCTTCCTCGAAAGCGACGTCTATCTGCTCATCGAACAGGTCCTCGGTCATCACCCAGTTCCGCGCCGCCGCGGTAAAAACAATGGTAAGGAAATGATCGATTTCCCACTCATCGAGCCGACGATTCTCAGGGTCTCGATCAAGCTGCTGTTCAAGCGGTGAGTCGGGCGAGCT
>JABGPX010001005.1 GCA_018644745.1 Spirochaetales bacterium | reverse complement strand
CCAATTTCTCATAATTTAATAAAGAATTAGTGATTATCACCAAATCGGTCAATTCCCCCGATTCCAAACGAGTTACTAAAGCTTCCGCAAGTTTGAGGATTGTTGTACCAGAATCCAAAAAAAGAAGGTCGCCGGAATTTACCAACTCTACAGCATGGCCGGATATCTTTGCCTTCTCATGAACTCTACTGGTATTAGACAACACATACGAATATGTCCCCTGCACTTCGGGTACAATTTGTATACCGCCATGTATACGCACGGCGTAGCCATCATCTGCTAATTGGGCAAAAAATCTCCTGGTGGTCGCCGGCGAAATACCTATCAACTCAGAAGCTTCGCTGACATTCATTTTTTTATTAACTTGGAGAGCCTCGAGGATTTTATTTTTTCGACCTTCGTATTTTTTCATTTCATTCCCATTTATTTTTCGAAAGGCGGGAACCCTTCTGAAATCAGTTTATATGGTTTTCTCTAAATGTCAAACATTTTAGTCACCGTTTTTGAGCATTTCAATCATTCCTGATACTAATAGACGCCATACTCCAAACCGGCATCGGAAAATGCTTGAATATTCTCATAAGGTGTACCCTCGGTGAAATAATCTGAGGCGGCGAGAATGAAATTGCTATAGGGTTTCGCAATATCCGTCAGATCTTTCACGCTTTTTCGAATCTCCGCTGGTGTCCCATTAACCAGCAGATCAATCTGATCGATATTGCCGCTCAACACAATGTCACTATCAAATGATTCAAATGCCAGCTTAACATCGCCGTCTGAATAGGGAGGCGCGGTAAGCGTCTCAAAAATACTCATTTTAATTGGCGAATAAACATCATACAGCGACCTGGCGTCGCCGCAGTTGTGATACAGATAGTAGACTCCGAGATCTTTTACCCGTTTTGTAAAATCGACTTCAAAGGGAAGTACAAATTCCTGAAAAAACGCGGGACCGGCGGTTTTGCCGTTTGCTACGTTGCCCCCTGCGCAAATCAAATCCGCCCCGGCGTCTGCGAGCTGTTTGATCAACACAAACATTCGCTCGGAGAAATAGTCCATCATTCTTTTGTAAAATCCCATATCGGTGTACGGGTCCATTATCAGCTGATCGAGAGCCCGGAAAAAGCTGCTGCTGTTAAAAGCTCCTTGAGCCCAGGGCGCTATTATACCTCTATCGCCGAGGATGTCTCTCGCGCGGGAGATGTGCTCGCAGTTAAAAGTCCTCATGGGGGGCTGATACTTCACAAATTGATCAAAATCGTCGGAGTCTTTGATCGGGTACTCAGTGACTGCTTCCACAATCTCGTGAGGCGTGGCTCGATGATAATTCTTTTTCTGAGTGAGAGTTCTTTCAGGGGTCTTGATTTCAGTGACAATACTCCAGTTGTCGTCGTCCCCCTCCCTCACTTCATTTACCTGCCACTTACCGTCGGTATCCGATATTTCGGTAAGGTAGTCAAAGCAATTCGCTGTTCTGAGAATGATATCAAATCCGAACTTCTCATACAGCTCTATGCCTTTTTCGACATATACCATCTCATTGGTTCCAGAATCCAGCGATGAGGCGTGTTGATTGTCCACATACTCATCTATGGTATTATAAAAGATAAATGGAGCGTTCGGAATTCGATCGACTTTCTCACCATTTAATACTTTGATTAACCGTTCTCTTCCAGTCATATAACCATCACCTCGCATTTCCTGTTCAAGATTCTATCTGCACGCTTTCCAAAAATCTATCGTCCTTGCTGCCTGCGACCCACGGCGCCGAATCAAGCGACACCGCCGCGAGATCCGGTACTCCGCACTCCAATGTGGATATATCAATCCTGTCATCTGCTATACGAATCACCCGCGCTTCCATAGGATATTCAATCATCGAAGCAGTCATGCAATGGACAAATTTCTTCTCATTAATTATACGATGCCAATGCTGATGACCGGCAAAGCAGAGGATTTTCCCAGTTACAATTTGCCCCAGCTGGTCGAGGAACTCTTCACCGTCGAGAAAATGCTTGGCATACTCGCCTTTGAACTGCAAGGCATAGGCATTTTGAGAAATCAATGGGAAATGGCTGAATATAAAAAGATCATCGGGAGCGGTTCGGCTTACAAGGTCCAGCACCTTTTTTATCATTCTCATACCAAGCTCAGTACGCGGATATTCGATCTCCGGCAAAAACTCGGGAAGGAACAGAGAAGGGATACCAGCGACGGCACCAAGCAAATCCGGGACGTGCCCGGAGAATAACTCGTGGAAGGCGCCGGAACGGACGCCGTCTCTATCATGATTTCCCGGCAGAACACGCCACGAAGTATTCAGATTCGAGAAAATACCTGCCGCCGACTTCAGCTGATCTTCTCCGCCGTCGTTACTGACATCTCCCAGAATAATCACCAGATCAAGAGATTGTCCGTTGAGAACAGCGACAGCGTTCCGAACGATATCTTCCGCCCGGTCGAATAGCAGGCTGTTGTGCCAACGCCCTGTTCCTGAGTGGCCCAAATGCAAATCGCTGATTATACCGAACCTGTAATCATCAGCCATGAGCCTGCTTCACCAGCATATCCGCTTTATCAATTGAATCAGTTGCTATATAAAAGAAGAGTCTGTCTCTATCAAGACCGTTACATAAAACA
>JABGPX010000985.1 GCA_018644745.1 Spirochaetales bacterium | reverse complement strand
GACTAATCGAACCAAAGGACATTCCGGACGTAACAAAGCGTTTCATTATTTCCGCTGCCGGCTCGACCTCATCGAGGGGCACTTCTTTGCGTTCTTTAAATTTGAATAAACCTCTGAGGGTACAAAGATTTTTACTCAGATCATTTACCGTCGAGGTATACTGCTTGAAGAGTACATAATCATCTTCCCGTGTAGCTTTCTGAAGAAGCGTTAAGGCCTCGGGCGAGAACAGATGCTGCTCAGATCCTTTACGATGGTGCAGCATGCCTCCGGATTCTATTGCCGGCAGGTTTCCTTCTCTCGGGAAAAACGCCTCACGATGGCGCTCTATCGTATCGCGCTCCACAGTAGCTATCCCTATGCCGCCGATTCTACTCTGCGTGCCGTTGAAGTACTGATCGATAAAATCATTGGCCAGGCCGACTGCTTCATATATCTGAGACCCCCGATAGCTCCTGATTGTTGAGATTCCCATCTTTGACATAATTTTGAGAAGACCTTTTTTTATTGCGGTAACATAATGCTCGACCATCTGCTCGTGGGTAAAGGATGCGGAAATATAGCCGCTCTCCTGCATGACCGCCATAGTCTCAAAGGCAAGATACGGATTTATTCCACTCGCCCCGAAACTCACCAGAGTCGCAAAATGATGAACCTCTCTTGCTTCACCGGTTTCAACAACGAGCCCGCTCAGGTGGCGCTTTCCCTTTTGTACAAGAAAATGATGCACTCCGCTGGTGGCGAGAAGAGCCGGGATTGCGGCGTTAGTTTCAGTCAATCCTCGATCACTCAAAATGATAAGAGAATGCCCCGCGTCCACCTGCTTTTCGGCCTCCACGCACAATTCATCCAGGGCACTCTTCAAACTTCCCGCGCCAAGTGACGGATCAAAAAGCATTGGGACGGTACATACGGAAAAGTCTTTTATCGGAGAGGTCCGGAGCCTTACCATGTCATCGTTGGTAAGAATCGGATGCGTAAGCTTTAGCTGGCGGCAATGCTCCGGAGTTTCAGCCAGCAGGTTACGCTCCTTTCCCACAAAACTCATGAGAGACATAACCAGGTTTTCCCGATATGGATCGATCGGCGGATTTGTAACCTGAGCAAATTCCTGCTTAAAATAGTTGTACAGCAATTGGGGTCGATCGGAGAGCACCGCGAGAGATGAATCATTGCCCATCGAGCCGACAGGTTCCTGGCCGTTCTCTACCATCGGCGCCAATACGCTTTTGAGATCCTCCATCGTATATGCGAAAGCCCGTTGGATAACCGGAAGCCGATCGCGATTCACCGCCACGGGACCGGGAACCCCGAGCAGACCTTTGAGCTCTATTTTATTTCTCGAAAGCCAATGCCTGTAAGGCTGACGTCTCGAAATTTTTGATTTGACTTCATTGTCTTTCAGCACCCTCTTTTTTTCAGTATCTACGACAAAAATTTTCCCGGGAGCTAATCGGCCTTTTTCCAGAATATATTCAGGTGGAAAATTGAGAACACCTACTTCTGATGCAAGTACGATTTTTCCGGTTTTTGTAATGACATATCGTCCGGGCCGCAAACCATTTCGGTCAAGTGTCGCGCCGACTCTTATTCCATCGGAGAAGGCAATTGCGGCGGGGCCGTCCCAAGGCTCCATAATAGAGGCGTGATACTCAAAGAAAGCCCGTTTATCCTCGGAGATGTGGTATCGGGTTCCAAACGCTTCCGGCACCATCATAATGAGTGAATGCTCTATAGACCTCCCGCCTTGAACCAGCAGCTCAAACACATTATCAAATACAGCCGAATCGCTCATCAAATCAGCCGTTATCGGGAAGAGCTTTTCCAAATCATCACCGAACAAATCCGAAGAAATCGTGGTTTCCCTAGCGGTCATATTGTTCAGGTTCCGCCGCAATGTGTTAATTTCCCCATTATGGGCCATCAATCGAAATGGCTGGGCAAGATACCAAGACGGCAGCGTGTTTGTGCTGTATCTAGCATGAACCAGAGCAATAGCGCTTGTAAAATCGCTTTCCGAAAGGTCAGGATAAAAAGCAGGAAATTGAGACGCGATAAACATGCCTTTGTAGATAATTGTCCGGCATGAAAGTGAGGTAACATAGAACTCATCAAAGGGCCAGCCTCGTGACCCAGCCTCTTTCTCAATACATTTCCGCAGGATATAAAGTTGACGCTCCAGCTCGTCTCCGCCCAGACCGTCAAAGGAAAAAAACGCCTGCCAGAATGTTGGCATCGTGCTCTTTGCAAGACCGCCGATACAATCGGGTTTCGTAGGGACTTCTCTCCAACCGAGAACCAAGGCGTTCCTAAGCGCGGCGGTCTTTTCAATCAGTTTACGTGCTTCAGCGCTGCTTTTGTCATCAGAGGGTAAAAAGAAAAAACCGGCACCATAGGTGCCCGGCGAAGGCAAAACCAATCCGCTTACCCTGGTGAAAAAATCATGAGGAATCTGCAGCAGCATCCCCGCGCCGTCTCCGGTCTTTTGATCTCCTCCTACCGCGCCGCGGTGCTCGAGATTCCTCAGAACAGTTATGCCGTCTTCCACAATGTCGTGATCCTGGTGCCCGTTAATATTGGCAACAAAACCGACACCGCAGGCGTCATGTTCATAAAAAGGATCGTAAAGACCTGTTTTCTT
>JABGPX010001004.1 GCA_018644745.1 Spirochaetales bacterium | reverse complement strand
CCCGCCAGATCCCAGCTAAGCCATTCCGCTTTCCCGGAGGGTCCGAAGTAGGCAAGGCCGTCATCGTCAAAAGGGCGCTGACGGGGCCAGTAGCCATCAAAGAGTATCCCTCCAATCTTCCCGAAGTTGGTGCAAAGCTCTCGGAGCTGTTCTTGGTAGAAATCCACGTAGGCGTTCCAATCACCGCGGTAGTCCGGGTGGGTCCAGTCCACAAGGGAGTAGTAAAAATGGAGCGACAATCCACGCCGATTGAGAGCCTCTGAGAGCTCTGCAAGGATATCCCTTCCGAAACAGGAATTGGTTGCTTTAAAGTCCGTAAGCTTGGTATCCCACAAGCAGAATCCATCATGGTGTTTTGCGGTTATGAGGAGGAATTTCTGCCCGGCTTCGAGCATCAGATCAGCCCACTCATCCGCATTGAATCTTGATGGATTAAATCTCTTCATCAGGTCCGCGTATTCCTGATGTGGGACCTTTTCGAGGTAGTAGATCCACTCATTGCCAAATAGCAGTGAGTAGAGACCCCAATGTACCGAGAGGCCGTAGCCTTGCTCCAAGAACTTCTCCACCCCTTGCTTTGAAGCCTGTAAACGGGCCTTACTTGTATCTTCAATAATCATGATTCATACCTCTCTCATTTTCGTGCGAAGCGCTTTTTTTTGAGCACCGCGCTGACAGCATCTCTTAAATATTTCCAATCTCTTCACGCGCGATCTCCACCCATCTGGTGGCATTGTGCGGATTGCCGCCGAGAGTGTGGTTGTCTTTCATAATCAGCTCAACAAAGTTGCTTTTCGTAGCTCGAATGCTATTTCGTAAGTTGCCGCGAACTTCCTCTTCATCCAGCTCAGGAAGAGCCAGCTGCGAAGGCGCAGGCTTTAGTGAAAAGATGTACTCAGCGTTAAGGTATTCACTCATCAGAGACAAGTCCGCCCAAGGTGATACCGAAACGCGTCTCAGCCGCGGGATGTCTCTAATAATGTGCCATCTCTTATCTAGCGGCTCGCAGCAGCCGTAGCAGTTGAGCCCGAACCGATCCAGAATCGGCAGCTGGTAGGGAAAAATAAATTCTCCGAACATTTCCGGACTGACCCCGACGGTTTCCTGACTTTCAGCGAAACCCCACATCTCACCGGCCGCAACTTGCCCGCGACCTGAGTTTTTCTCCGGGAGTTGCCTCGTCCACCCGAAGCCGCCGGAGCCGACATATGTTCCACTAGTGTTTGATGACAAAAGTCCTTCCTTTTCCAGAAAATCAATTTTCTTCATCAATCCGTTACTCAAAAAATCCATGAGGCGGTGCACGTTATCCGGCTGATCTATCATGTCTGTCATCAAGTTCTCTAGTCCTCGAAGTTTAACGAAATCCCAGGTCATGCCCAAGGTCCACCACCAGGCGTTGCGTAATCGAACCTTTAAAATGTCCCCCAGCAATTCCTCGGCAAGGACTACAGCTCTATCCGTGCCGTCGCGGTCTATAATGATCTCGGGCGAGGACAGTCCGGCAAAATCGCGATCGTAATTCTCAATCGGCGCTTTCCAAACGTAGGATCCCCGCCTTAAGTCTGTTTGTAGCTTTTTCTCCCTCAGGCCCCATTCAGTGTCCGTATAGCGATACGGTACATAAAAAAAGGGCTGAATAACCCGGTCATCTTTCATCTCCTCAGCCCAGTAAATCTCTTTTCGCAGATGCATCTCCCAGACTCGAAGAAGCGGATTCTCACACAGAATTTGCTCTTGGGTAATTATCTCATTCCATCCGTTTTCCGGATCGCAGAAAATGATCGGCTGCGTAGATCTTAAGTCGTTGTGCCGAATCCAAAGATTTTTCTTTTCCTCTTCTCGAGGGTGGGCTGCGAGGTCGGCTACCTTCTGAGCTAGGCTGCGAAGAGTATTTTTTTCGCGAGGGTTTATTGCCGTATCGAGATTGAATCCTGCGATAGAGTTGAGACCTGCTGCCGCCTGTTCCATGGAAGGATCTCTTTTCGTCATGCCTCATTTCTCCAGGTCTAATAGTGGATTCTATTGACAATACAGTAAACTAATTATAGGATTTATGCAAACGCTTGCGTAAAATTCGACGGAAAACGGGTGCCAAGATGGATTATCTAAAAGGTAGTAATACGAGGATATACAGGCTTCTCGACGCTGAAAGAAAAGCCGCGGAAAATGCAATCAGCAGCAGCTATCCGGCGGTGGAGTGGATTGACGGGCATCCGATTGGAAATGGCGATCTTGGTATCATGTCCCTTGGCTCGCCAGAGGAATTTCAGTTTTACCTCGGAAAATCAAACATTTGGGATGACCGTACCGTCGCAGGAAACGGCTCCATCTATACGCCTGAACCGAATAGTGAGCTTATAGCGATTGCCAAAAGAGGAGATGGTGTTGAGTTTAATCGGATAAACGCCAACTCGATGGTAGATTACTCCAGCACAAATTACCCGTCCCCTCAATCCTGTGGGATATTGTCGGTCAAATTCTCAAATCCCGACTATAGGAAATTCACTCGAATCCTTGAGCTGGATTCCGGTCGAGATATCGTTGCATGGAATACCAACACCGGTACATACAAGTTGTCATCATGGGTCCATCAAGATCGCAATATAACCGAAATCAATATCACCTACGAAGATTCTGA
>JABGPX010000670.1 GCA_018644745.1 Spirochaetales bacterium | reverse complement strand
CGCGAAGTGCTGCATGTGCTGCCCCAGGAATTTATTGTTGACGATCAGCGCGGGATTCGTGATCCCCTTGATATGATAGGTGTCCGGCTTGAAGCGGAAGTACACATAATAACCGGTACTGTCAGCTCGGCTGAGAATTTAATCAAATGTGTTAATCGGGCTGGTTTCCGGGTTCAGGAAATAGTCCTTGAATCTCTCGCTTCATCGGAAGCTGTCCTTACCGAAGATGAGAAAGATCTTGGAGTATTGCTTATTGACATGGGAGGCGGCACTACCAATGTTTTGGTGCATGTGGATGGAGCGCCTTACCATACCGATGTCATAGCTATCGGCGGGAACCAGGTGAGCAGCGACCTGTCGATTATGTTGAAAACACCCCTCGAGGCGGCTGAAAAAATCAAAAAGGACGCGGGGTGCTGCTATATACCGATGGTGGATGGGGATGAGGAAGTGATCATTCCGGGAGTCGGCGGATGGCCGGCAGCATCGATTCCGCGCAAAGAAATGTGCCGGATCATACAGCCGCGAATGACCGAGGTCCTTTCGATGGTGCGTGACCAGCTCGAAAAAAAGAGCCTCTTGCGTCACCTTGGCGGAGGAGTAGTGCTTACCGGCGGCGGCGCGCTGCTTCCGGGTATTTCTGAGCTTTCGCAGGAAATTTTTGGCGTTCCGGCGAGAGCGGGATACCCTCGCAAACTCGGCGGGCTTACGGCGGAGTTTCAGAACCCGATGTATTCCGCCGCGGTCGGACTCGTCTGTTACGGCGCCGAATCCTCAGCGCCCGGAATCCCGACAGGGCCGGCGCAGCGCAGCAGCGGCGGTTTCTTGAGCAAACTTAAAAGTTGGATGAAAGAGTTCTTATAGAATATAAAAAATTTCCTCTGGGAGGGGGCCATGCACATCGAATTGATAAACGAAGCGACCGCTGATCCTACTGTTATCAAAGTAATGGGAGTAGGAGGAGGAGGAAGCAATGCTGTCAACCGCATGATTACAAGCGGATTAAAAAGCGTACAGTTTATTGCTGTAAACACAGATCAACAGGCATTGAAATTGTCGCACGCCGAGATGAAACTTTCTCTTGGCACTCAACTTACCGGCGGATTGGGGGCGGGTGGAGTTCCTGGTGTCGGAGAGCAGGCGGCAATGGAAGACAAAGACGAAGTTCGTAATCTGCTTCAGGGTGCTGACATGGTTTTCATCACTGCCGGTATGGGCGGTGGAACAGGAACCGGGGCGGCTCCCGTAGTTGCTCAGATAGCCAGAGAGATGGACATTCTCACTGTAGCGGTTGTTACCAAGCCGTTCGATTTCGAAGGTCGCAGAAAGAAGCAGCTCGCTGAAGATGGAATCGCAAAGCTCCGGGAAACTGTGGATACACTGATTATCATACCCAATCAGTATCTTCTGAAAATCGTTGATAAACGAACCCCTATAAAGGAAGCTTTTCTACTTGCTGATGATGTCCTGCGCCAGGGCGTACAGGGCATTTCAGATCTCATAACCCGTCCCGGTGAAATTAATATAGATTTCGCGGATGTGAGAACTATCATGAAAGGACAAGGCGACGCGCTCATGGGGATTGGGACCGGTCATGGAGATAATCGTGCCGTAGATGCGGCAACAAATGCGATTAACAATCCGCTTCTTGAAGATGCTCGCATCGAAGGCGCGAAGGGAATTCTGGTCAATGTAACCGGCGGGAATGATTTCTCTTTGATAGAATATGAGGAAATTATCAATATTATTACAGCAAATGCCGACGACGATGCGTTGATCATTCCCGGTACGACGCTTGACGAATCCCTTGTCGAGGAGGTGCAGGTAACTGTTATCGCCACCGGTTTTCATGCGGCCTCCCAGCAGATGATGGACGAGAATCTGGAAGAGGAAGAAGGGGACGAAATAATCAAATACAAAGACTGGCTGAAAATGCGTGAAGGCATTATAAAAGCGCCTCCTCATGAGTACCTGCTCGGGAGAAACTCCGAAGAAACTGATCTGGGAATACCGACGGTTCTTCGCGATGAGCGGTCGATTCCTGGTGAGAAGGCACTCTAGCATATGGATTCGGTCCGGATACTCAAGAATTATGAGGATTATCTCCGGATCGAGAAACGTCTTGCCGTGCTTACTGTAGATACGTACATAAGGGAGTGCCGTCATTTTAACGATTATCTGAGCACGGAAAGCGTAGCGGTCGAGACCGCATCGCATGTCGATATCATCAGGTATCTCACCCGACGGCATGAGAATGAGTTTTTCGATAGAAGGACAATGGCAAAGATTATCAGCAGTATTTCATCATTCTGTAAGTATCTTGTTATCGAGGGACTGCGCCGGGACAATCCAGTAGAGCTTATCGATATGCCCAAACTCGGCAGGGCTTTGCCGGTTGTATATTCAATAGAAGAAATTGACAGCTTGTTGGCGAGTATAGATGTATCCAAGCCCAATGGGCTGCGCGATCGAGCCTTGTTTGAGCTTATTTATTCCTGCGGTTTGCGGATTTCCGAGGCGGCGGACCTTGAATTGAACCGGGTGTTTTTTGATGAGAATTTTATTCGGGTGCTGGGCAAAGGCGATAAGGAGCGATACATCCCAATCGGCGGCGAAGCCCGATTCCGGCTGAAGAAATATATC
>JABGPX010001003.1 GCA_018644745.1 Spirochaetales bacterium | reverse complement strand
ATAGCGAGAATACAACTCATCATGTAAACAGTATAGGAGATCAAGATCACTCTGCGCTGACTCTTCTTCACGCGCTCGAGACCCAAAATATCCGAGTATCTCAAATCCATCGGAAAGAAGCTCTGAGCGGAGAGTTTGTAATGTCACCAACACAACCTGAGTCGTGAAATTATTATATAATACTGAGAAGATTTTCAACATAGATGGGCTCTTAAATCATTATCATATTTCGATGGAAGGAAATTTACCTAAGATAGAGGCGGTCCGGTAGCAACATATACCGGCGTCATGGTATCGACGGTAAATATGCAAGGTTCTGTAATAACGTTGCATAGCCGCTGCTCTTGACCTAGAGAGTCCTCTTCCGGGCAAAAATAGCCGATCCCCAGATTTGGGGAGGTTTTTTTGTTCTAGAATTCCTGTTCAAGTAGAAAACTGGCTGCTTGATCTTAAACTGGCACGCAAGACAAAAAATCACATTCTTGATTCCTTCAGAATGATATTATCTGAGGCGTATAGAGAGCGAATTGTCACCTTCGATCCACTTGCTTCTGTCCGCAGACTTTCTAAATCACAATATAAAAAGGAGGCAGCCTTTCCATTCAAGACATCAACAAGCTATTTCCCAACGAGGCAGATAAGTCGGTGATAGAAACCTTGTCGCTCACAGTCTTCGCCGTACCTACAACACCACTATGAAAGGCATTCTTACCGCCGAAATGACGGATTGATATGACAATCCGCATCTTATAGATCGACCCAAGCAGTTTCAATCTTCCCGGGAACTGACCGATAAGACTTGGAATTTGTAATCATGTCATATCGCTCAATTGGTGTGATATAATCAATGATCCCGAAGCTTTAATATATGAATAACAGATTCGTTCTGACTGCAATTATCATCATCTTGATTTTGGCTACATCCGATCTTCAGGCTCAAGATATCAACACCATTTCTGATAAGGATCTTCATATTCTAGCCGGTACCATTGTCTCTCTTGGTACGGCAGGAGCAATCTTTATTGCATCAAATGATTATCTGACAATAACATCAACTGCAGTAATAGCAGGAGCTACAGCAATCGTCGCGGGAATTGGGAAAGAGTTATTCGATACACTCGGATTTGGCACTCCTGAGTTCAGAGATATCTTGAATACTGTCCTTGGTGGTGTTGTCGGAATATCGGCGATTACATTTTCATTGTCGGCTTTTCCTCCCGGATATCCTAATAATTCAAATGAGCTCCGTTATTCGTTTATTACAGTGTCCGCTGCATTGAGCTTGTCGGTGCTTCAATACTTATTCACAGAAAGTAATCGAAGCAGGGGAAGTGGCAGGGAATTAGCTAACGAAGAGTAGATATGTGAAAATACCGACCTGTGATTATCCAATTTATAAGAGAGTTCACCGGAAACAAGAATATCGAGAACCTGCCCGACAAGCGTTGCCAAACTGTAATCAGCGGCCTGTTTTTTAGCAGGTCGATTTTTTTGCCTGCGGGAACTCATCGGAAAACCACGGATGGATTCGGCTTTCCTTGCGGCTGCTAAGTGTATCGAGGTACATCGATATTATTTTCCTTACCCCACATCCGCATGATTCTTCTTCCGACTTCGAGCCGTTCTTCTTCGCGTTTGAGTACTCCCGCTTGTTCCCTGGATCCCGGCCGCATGCCGGCCATGGCGTTGCACTTTCCCCTTGCCTGAACCACCTTTCGAATATCGTTTTTAACGGCAATTGTCAGGACATGTCTTTCGCCATTTTGATCCAAATCTTCCATCCGAAGAGACCATACGGATTTTGTTCCTTTCGCGCAGGAGTATGTGTAGCTGCCGACACAATGCTTCATGGTTTTCCCTTCGTCGATCAGTTCTTTCCGGGTGAGTAATTCATTGATAGTCCACCTGGTAACACTCCCTGTATTCTGGTTTTCCTCTATATAGTCAAATGGTGTAATTCCGCTTTCCTCCCAGCTACCGGAGGCTTTTTTTTGTTCCCGATTCAATTCTTCGTGCCAGGCGGCGACCAGTTCCAGCAGCGGGCCGGCTTTGCGGCCTTTCATATCAAATCCGGGATCGGGCGGAGCGGCTTCGAGCACTGTCCCATCCTCCTGCGTTATCTCCTGAGCGTGAAATTTCCTGTTATATATGAACTCGACTATCGGATTGATGTGTGTGAAATCGAGCATCGGATTATTCACGAAGAAGTGGATAACTGATTCCCAAAATCCTTCATTCTCCAGTTTCTCGCCAAGCTGGGTTGCGTTGATAAAATGCATAAGGTCGGTATTCCCTCCAAGGGCGAGAACCTGGCCGTACCGCAAAGCTTCTATTACTGAGAACGAGTCGGGTGCCTGCATAAAGAAATGAGCCATTTTCTTTGTGTACCGCATAGGAAGTTCCGCGGTCCTGATGTTGCCTCCATGACCAACATGGATGAACCATCGCCGCTGGATATCCGCCGCCGGCCGAGGGCTCGCAAACCAGGCTGAATCCATGAAAACGGGCACCGGATACAAGGCGAAAATGTGGCGTACAAGCTCGCTAAAGCGGATGAGTAATCCTTTGTGATCGGGTTTCCACGATTCGGGTGCGCGAATCCATTGGTCGGCAAATCCTGAAATTGCATGAAGGGCGTCTATAAG
>JABGPX010001000.1 GCA_018644745.1 Spirochaetales bacterium | reverse complement strand
TATCTACTTTTATAATGACGGTCTTGATCAGGAGGGTACGATTGATGAGATCTATGAGCCCGAATGGGAGCTCTTTGATTTAGAGAAGGATCCCAACGAAATTTCCAATGTATATGCAGATCCGGCGTATGCGGATGTGGTTAAAGATCTGACCGTTGAGCTTCATCGCCTGCAATCTGAAGTCGGAGATGAGCGGTACCCAAAGGACATATAGAGCTGCCCGATAGATAGTTGCTCGAAAGATAACCTTGCGCCGAAATGTTGCCCCAGCGGTATTTTATCAGCATACTTGTTCCCATGGATAATGATACTCAAAGGATAGTCGAGATTTTCGAACAGATAAGTGCGGTGCCCAGGCAATCGAAGCATGAAGAAAAAATCTCCGCCTGGCTTCGAGATTGGGCAGCTCAGCGATCCCTTGATTTTAGGACAGACCCAAAGGGAAATGCGGTAATCGATGTTCCTGCTACCGAGGGATTCGCGGATGCGCCGGTTATCGTTCTTCAGGGACATATGGACATGGTCTGCGAAAAGACACCCGAGTCCACCCACGATTTCAGCAAAGATCCGTTGAAGCTGATCCGTGATGGCGATTGGATCACCGCCGACGGCACTACTCTCGGAGCTGATAACGGTATTGCGATTGCCATGGCTCTTGCGGTTGTCGAAGACAGGTCGGCTGCCCATCCACCGCTTGAGCTCCTGTTTACCGTTGATGAAGAGACCGGTCTCACCGGCGCCACCGCATTGGGCTCCGACTTCCTAAACGGAAGAATCCTTATAAATCTAGATTCTGAAGATGAAGGAGTGTTCACAATCGGTTGTGCCGGCGGCAGGGACACTATCCTAACATTCGATATACACCGCGAAACTATAAACCCGGAAATGAAGGGGGTGGAGATACGAATTGGAGGGCTATCGGGAGGACATTCGGGTGTGGATATTGGCAAACATCGGGCAAATGCCAACAAGCTTCTGACCCGTGTGCTGCTCTCGATGTGTGATAAGACTGATTGCCGCCTTGTTTCGTTTACCGGAGGATCCGCAAGAAACGCTATACCCAGGGATTCTCGTGCTGTTGTGTCGCTTTCCGCCGACCAGGTTAAAAACGCGCAGACGATTGCAGGGTTAAACCTGGAAGTATTCAGAAAAGAGTACGCCGCGGCGGAAAAAGATTTGAGCGTATCCGTCGAACCGATATCGCTGACCGGAATGGAAGCGTTCTCCCCGGTCTTTTGCCGGAATTTCCTCGATCTGCTCAACGCCCTGCCCAACGGCGTCCGCGGGTATTCGGCGGATATCCATGGTTTGGTGGAAACGTCCTGCAACCTGGCCTATATCGAGGAAGAGGGCGGGAAATTGAAGATACATACAAGCCAGCGTTCATCGGTAATGTCTCGCCTCGATGAGATAGCCGAGGTTATAACAAGTGCCGGACGTCTCGCGGAGGCGGAAAAGCAATCTGAAAATTCATACCCGGCCTGGACACCAGATACCGGCTCCCGACTGCTTGAAAAGGCGAAAAAAATATACAAGCAGGTGTTTTCAGAAGAAGCAAAGGTCGAAGCTATACACGCGGGGCTCGAGTGCGGTGTAATCGGATCAAAGTATGAAGGGATGGATATGATTTCTCTCGGGCCCACAATCAAACATCCCCACAGCCCGGATGAAAAAGTAAACATACCGTCTGTAGGCAGGACATGGGGATTTCTCAAAGCCCTGCTTGCTGATTTTAACTAGGAGAGCATATGATAAATAGAATAGATCTCACTGAAGCGCAGGCCCGGCAAGCGATAGCTGATAATGAGTTCGGGGAGGACGTGCGGGGTTCGTCCGAGCATGTAGCGGTCGTCCTGACACAGGGCTGGTGCCCTCAGTGGGTGATGATGAATGGCTGGCTGAAATCTATGCAGAAGAAAAATGAGTCGGAGAGTTTAGATTTGGATGTATATGTTCTGGTGTATGATCGGGTTCCATATTCGTCTGAGTTTATGCGATTCAAAGAAACAACATTCAGCAATTATGAGATTCCCTATGTCCGATATTACTATAAGGGGAATTTAATCGATGAATCAAATTACATCTCGAAAAATGGCTTTTTGAGAATAATGGAGAAAGCCGGCCTATGAAAGTGAATGAGATTAATGCAAAAATTGAAGCGGAACACGGGATTCTTGCGAGCTACCCTGGCGATTTTTTCGGCTATTTCGGATGGCCTTCAATTGCCCGGATGTCTGACGGGACTCTGGTAGTTGCCGCTTCGGGGCTGAGAAACGCCCACGTATGTCCTTTCGGTAAAACAATCCTCTGTATGAGCACCGATAATGGTGTGTCCTGGACGCCGCCGGCGGTCGTGAATGATTTTCCTGTCGACGACCGGGACGCGGGAGTCTGTTCACCTGCTCCGGACACCCTTGTTGTCTCCTGGTTCTCATCGGACACCAGGATTTCCGCCGCAGTGAATAACATGGATGAGTGGGAGGACACCGACAAAGCCAGGCTCTATCGGGATGGTTTGTCTCGAATAACTGATACCGCCGCCGAATCGCGCACCGGTTATTGGGTGAGAGTGAGCCGTAATCGCGGCGAGTCCTGGGATCAGCCGATCCGGGTAGCCCTCACGGCGCCTCATGGTTCCATAGCTCTGC
>JABGPX010000364.1 GCA_018644745.1 Spirochaetales bacterium | reverse complement strand
TCTTTGGCCACTTCGAGTTCAAGCTCCGCTTCTCTTTGCTCGGTTATATCTATAAGCGTGCCGGTCATCTGGAGGGCCTGATTATTTTCATCCCGCAGCGGTACATCGGCCCTTGCTACGATCCATTTGATCTCACCATCCGGCCGAAGGACCGGGTAAGTGGCGCGATAACTTTCGTATTTTCCTGATATTGTACCGGAGAACTGCTCTAATGTCTCATCAATTATTCGACGGTATTCATGATCAAGGACTTGCGTTCTATTGAGTACTTCAACCCATTTGCTGATCTTATAGGATTTATCTTCCGATTTACTCACCGGCAAGCCGATGAGTTTGGCCGTAGTATCCAGCCCGTGAAATGTGTCCTCTTCGGAAAAATCTATCCACCACGCACCTACATCGGCAGAGGCAAGGGAGCCGTACACAAGCTGATTAAGAAGAGTTAGATCCTCTTCAACTTTCTTGCGTTGAGTGATGTCTTCCTTTACCGCTATAAAATGAGTGATATTTCCGCGCTCGTCTTTAAGCGGCGATATAGACGCTGATTCCCAGAAAATTTCACCGTCCTTTTTCTTGTTGATAAACTCGCCGCGCCATTCATCGCCGGCCAATATGGTGTGCCATAAATCAGCGAAAAAGTCCTTTGGCAGCATTCCTGCATTCAAGAGGCGCGGGTTTCTACCAAGAGCTTCCTTTGCTGCGTACCCGGTAGTTTCCTCGAATTTCGGATTGACGTACTCGATGCAGCCTTTCGGATCGGTAATTACGACGGTAGCCGGGCTCTGCTCCATGGCTGTTGAAAGCTTTTTGATTTCATCTTCCTGTGCTTTCCGACCGCTAACATCCAGAAATGTAACCACAGAGCCGACTAGTTTCCCGTTCTTGCGGATAGGTGTGCTGGTATAATTGACGTAGAAATAAGCACCGTTTTTTCGCCATAAAACTTCATCGGTAACGATGTGGGAAGTTCCATCGAAATAGGAAGCCCGCATTGGGCATTGCTCAACCGGATAGGGAGACCCATCAGCGCGAGAATGATGGATTATGTCATGGATTTTAGTTCCTAGCAGCTCTTCCTGGGAAAACTCGAGAAGTTTTTCCGCCGCAGGATTAACAAAACTGACCTCCCCGTTAGTATTTACCCCGAAGATACCTTCGCCTACCGACTCCAATAGAAGCCTGGATTTCTCCTCCTCATCCTTAAGTAAGGCCTGCTGTGTCTCAAGCTCATCCGTCCTTTCGGCCACCTTCATTTCGAGTGTATCTCTTGCGTGGACCAGTTGACGGTTTGCCCGTTCGCCGAGGATAAGCACAAAGAGTATTGCTCCTGCTAGCAGAAATATCGTAGCTCCGAGTACAATAAACACCGTGAGACGAAGAGAGTAATAGGCGGATAGTGACTCATCAACATCGATTTCAGTAATGATTCCAATATCTATATCATGTTTCCAGAGCCCGGCGCCAAAGACGGAAACACCACGATAATCCCGGTATCCTTTCGTATCAGTCGTAGGTACTCGACGGGCTCCGCCGGGTGAATCCAACGCACTGCTATCGATCACCTTCGCTGCTATCTGAGTAAAGGGCTGATCAGCAGGTTCGAGTGTCGGCTGTTTCCCTTGCGTCAAATTCACTCCCGGATCACGGATCTCAAGGTTGAGTGAAGTGGATTGGCCATCTCCGATGAGTCCAATTGCTGCCAGTTCTTCGGAAAACGCGCTCTCTGAAAGCATCACTCCCTCGAAGGAAAACGTATATGTGTCGCTACTTTTTATGGCACTGGAAACCTGGACCGCCTGAGAAAATTCAAGAGTCGGGTCGACTCTCAGAGTCATAACGGCGATTACATCACCCATATTATTCCTGACCGGGCCGATGAAAAACATCGTAGGCGGACTCACATTCTTCTCGTTTCCAGTTACCTCTGCTAAGTCCACATCCGATGGAATGGGCGGGACGAACAGCACTTCTCCTTGAAATGCCCGTTCGAGAATATCGGGATACTCTAACGCTATTAGATTGACCGAGCCGATATTCCCATCCCGTTTGGATCCGATGCTGATATATTCGGGATCGATGATGAAGAAACCAATATTGGGAAACTCATTCAGCTTGCTTTCGAAGAACTTTCTAACATCAGCGAGTGAGGACGAGGAAACCAGACTTCCTTTGTCGGGATTAACTTCAAGCAACCGGTTTGCAAGAGCAGCAAGTTCAAGGTTGCGGCCAAGGCTCTCTAAATAGGAGGTACCTTGTTTGATCCAAAGGTCGAGTCTGGCTTCGGCGTTTTCCAGAGTTACTTCAAGCGTTTTTTCGGTAGCAGCGATGACGTTTGCCCTGTTACGGGAAAGGAGAAGGAAGCCCATGATCACAATTACGGTTATTATCACACTCAACCCTGCTAGGGTTAACCATCTGAAATATTTTGAGCCGAAGTTAAAAACTATATCTTTCTTTTTTGTCGATCTGATAACAATCCAGAAACCAAGAGTTAGGAAAGCGAAGACTAAGACGATTGCGACGATAATCATCCAGCTTCCCGCGATCCATCTTTCTTCTCCTGTACTTACGGTCTCTATCTCTGTGGAACCGGAGGAAGACTGAAACAACCATTTTTGCTGGAGCGACTGTATCTGTGAAGGAGGCACG
>JABGPX010000999.1 GCA_018644745.1 Spirochaetales bacterium | reverse complement strand
CCATCTGCAGCCAGATCTTCATCGAGGCGGGTTACCCTTTGAAGCTCTTGGAGGACGGCGAGGCAGTTTCTCGAAAGCCGGGAGAGTTTATTGAGAACGACATCAACTGATACCGAGAGATCTCGAGCCATATCGCGAATATTGCTGGTGGTGATGAGGTGGTTGAAGAGCTTTGAATATGAAAGTGTGCGTTTGCTGTAGTAGTCGATTGAGAAGGTCTGAGTAGAGAAGTATTTACCGCATTTAATACAATGGAAACGATCGATAGTACCGAATACGTCGGTTTGATAGGTACCAGCGGATCGGTACCAATTTTGGGATCGATGTTTAAGATAATGGTTCGAGCAGGAAGAACGCGGACAGAATAGAGGTCGATTCATCAAAAAACTCCTTTTCGTGGCAGGTATGCTTATTACCTGTTACTGTAAAAGGAGTTAATTTGATTCAATCTAGCAAGCTTTGGGGCATTGCACATTTGTACTACAACCCTTCGAATATCCTGACAAATGTATTTTGGTCCGGTCGGGTACCATACTCGCATAGTTCGAAGGCTTCAGCGTATTGCACACCTTTTGCCCGCTCACCGCCGTATCTCTCCTCAAGCTTCCCACGGTATCTATCGGCTGCGTTTCCGTTAAAAGAGCTGTTATAGAACTGAGCAAGCCAAAGCTTCCTCTCATTAGCAGATTCAGGAACCGGTACGGGATAAATGCTCACGTACGGAAGCCACTCATATACCTGGCTTTCGTGTTCATGTATCATAGCCATTTTCTCAGGCATTACAGGATCGATATCCAAAACCACGTTCGGCTCAAAATCTTTTGGATACTTAAAAGTATCATCCCAATAAAGAATAACCGGGTTATAGCGAAGGGCGGTGATATCGGCGGCAAGATGCGGGACCATGAACAGATAGGCCGAATCCTGGACAAGCTGGGCGGTGTACCGGTGATCCGGGTGATAATCGTTGGGCCGATTAGTAATAATCACATCCGGCATAATTCCGCGGATCTCACGAATCAAATTCAGCCGGTTTTCCAAAGTGGGTTCGAGAAACCCATCCATCACTTTGAGGTTTCTGCTTTCGGCGTTTATCACCTTTGCCGCGGCGGAAGCTTCCTTCGCGCGGCGAGCGACTATATCATCATCTTGCAGGATATGATGGCCGCTCCGCCCGTCAGTCATACTGAGAAAAATGATGCGGTTCCCCGCTTTTGCCCAAAGAGCCGCCGCGCCGGAGCAGGATATTTCGCAATCATCAGGATGAGCACCGATTGCCAAAATAGTCATTTCACCCGGATTCAAATTAAGCGTGTTGTTATTCATAGGTTGCGCAGTATATCATGCCGGATGCTGGTGGAAAACCTGCAATGAGCGTATAGTAAGTACATGGCCGTATCGCATAAAATTCTCTACCTACGCTCTGTTTTTGCTATTGTGGAAAAGCTTGTTCATATGGAAATGTCCGATCAGAGCAAAGCGGTTGTGGAAAATTATTTAGATAGCTCTTCGGCGGCAGGATTTAGCGAGAAAGCGAGGGAAGCGATCTATCGGTATACAGAAGTCAAGCTGATAGAATTGAACGCCATCCGAGAAAAAAACGAATCCACCAACCTGCAGGAAATGGATCACCTCGTTCTGAAAATGGAATACGCCTCCCGCGCACTCGAGCAGGATCTTACCGGTTAGTCTCGTATGGGCACATCGAAAAACCCACATTGTGTTTTACCGACGGAATGCTTTCTCTAATAAATCGGGGTTTTTTGTATGTGCCGAAGGTCATAGCAGCTGTAAGTAGAGGTACCCAAATGTCACAATTCGGCCTTAAAGCTAAATATTATCAGCAATTTGACGCGGATTATAATTTGGATGTCCCTGCAGAGGGATACGGCGGATGGCAAGAGGCGGAAATCCCCCTAGATACAACGCATACCGCCCTTGTCATCATGCATGCCTACCATGGCGGGGAAAACAATGATTTTCCTGGCTGGTATCGAGCCGTTGAATATTTGCCGAGAGCAAATAAAATCGCCGCGGACATCCTGCCGGGACTTCTATCGTCCGCAAGAATCGCAGGAATAAAAGTTTATCATGTTGTCGGCAACGGCGCCTATTACCGCGGCCTGAAGGGCTACAAACAATTAGCAGCTTTGTCACCTCCTCCATCGACTTACGACACTATTACCGAAAATCCGAATCTCGAAGCTCTGAAAGCTTTCCGTGATGCTCACGTCTTTCTGGGAAACCATAACAAAGCAGATGTAACCTCGGGCTTTGAGAAGACGGATTTCTATCCGGCGGCGCGGCCCGCTCCAGGCGAAGCAATTGCCGCTGACAGCAGCCAGCTGTTTACGGCGTGCAGCAATGACAAAATCGGTCATCTTCTTTACGCTGGATTCGCTATCAACTGGTGCCTCCTGCATTCTCCCGGAGGTATGCTGGACATGCGCCGACATGGCCTGATGTGCTCCGCTTTTGAACAAACGGTTACGGCGGTCGAAAACAAAGAATCGGCGAGAGATGAACTTCACAAAGAGGAAGCTTTGTGGCGGGTCGCTCTTGAGTTCGGCTTTGTGCTGGATGTTGATAATTTCATAACCGCTTGCCTACGGCTGCAGAAGGCAAGTTCTTGACGATATGATTAAATCTG
>JABGPX010000206.1 GCA_018644745.1 Spirochaetales bacterium | reverse complement strand
TCTTGTCGATTACGCTCCTGGAGATTTTTCTTCTATAAATGATGAACTGAATACCGCTCTGGTAAAAATGGATAACCTGCGAATTGGGGCGGTTCTTGTAACCGAAGGCGGCAAACTCACCGGTATATTTACCGAAAGAGATCTCGTCGGTGTATACGCCAAGAAAGTAGATAATCCAAGAAAGCTGCCGGTTTCTCAATTTATGACCTCCAACCCGATTACCGCGCAGATCACCGACGATTACAATAGCGTATACATGCTCATGAAAGTGAACAACATCAGGCACATTCCAATCCTCGAGGGTGAGAAACTGGTGGGTATTGTCTCGATACGAGATCTCATCCACTACTATCAAAACCGGCTGGAATCGGAGTTCGCGGAGGCGCGTGAGCGCATTGACGCGATGAAAAAACTGGTGCGTCTCTCAGCTGAAGACGTGCTGGAATCCCTTTTTGCCGAAATCAACAAGTACAAAGAGCTCAGCCTTACCGATCATCTTACCGGTCTCTACAATAAGAGATACTTTCTCATGCGTCTCAGAGAAGAGGTGTCCCGGGCAATAAGACACAAGCAGAATCTGGCGCTTATTTTTTGCGACATCGATCATTTCAAAGCGATAAACGACAATTACGGCCATCATCACGGCGATTTAATCCTTCGTCAGATAGGCGACATCCTCGCCGGCGGCATGGGCGATCTGAAAGTTGTTTCAAGGCTGAGAAAATCAGATATCATTGCACGCTATGGCGGAGAAGAATTCGTCGCAATCCTCCCGGCCACAACGGTAGAGAATGCTCAAATTGCCGCGGAGAAAATGCGTTCGGTCATGGAGGCGGAATCTTTCACTATCGAAGGAGAAGTCGTTCGAATAACGATGAGCTTCGGAGTTGCCGCCATGAATGACAAGATATCGGATGCAGAAGACCTGATTCAAAACGCTGACAACGCGATGTACAAGGCGAAAGAGAACGGAAGGAATCAAGTAGCCGTTTTTGGCGAATAGCGAGCCCCGGTGAAAGATCAGAAACGGGCAATATGGTCATGGTCTCTTTATGATTGGGCCAACAGCGCTTTTGCGACAACGGTAATGGCCGGGTTTTTCCCGGTTTTTTTTAAAAGCTACTGGGCCAATCCGGACAATCCGCAGGAAAGCACATTCTACCTCGGTCTCGCAAACTCCATAGCATCAATCATCGTTGCCGCCCTTGCTCCATTTCTCGGCGCAATCGCAGATAAGGCGTCAGCGAAAAAGAAGTTTCTCCTCTTTTTTGCGTTCCTCGGAATTATTATGACCGGTGCGCTGTGGTTTGTTCAGGCCGGGCTGTGGCAGCTGGCGGTGGTGTTTTATGTAGCGGCAACCGTCGGTTTCTCGGGAGGCAATATTTTCTATGACTCCCTGCTTGTCGGGGTGGCCTCTGAGAAAAAAGTCGATTTTGTATCTTCTCTAGGTTTCTCTCTCGGTTATATCGGCGGCGGATTACTTTTCGCGGTGAATGTTCTGATGTATCTCAAACCGGATTTGTTCGGCATCGCCGACGACGTAACAGCAATTCGAATCTCCTTTGTATCGGTAGCAATCTGGTGGGCAGTATTCTCAATACCGGTCTTCCTTTTCGTCAAAGAACCAAGGATTGAAAAATCGGTAAGCATAATCAAAGCATTTGGATCAGGATGGCGGCAGCTCATAGCTACGTTGAAAGATATCCGTCGTCTGAAAGTGGTCGGGACCTTTCTCCTGGCGTACTGGTTTTATATCGACGGCGTAGACACAGTTATAAAAATGGCCGTCGACTACGGTTCGAGTCTTGGATTTGAGGCGAGTTCCTTGATCGTTGCTCTTCTCATCGTGCAGTTTGTAGCGTTTCCGGCGGCTCTGCTCTATAACCTGTTTGCCCGTAGAATCGGAGTGAAAAATGCGCTTTTTGTCGCTATCATCGCATACGGGTTTATCACAATTCTAGGCGTTTTCATGCAGCAGGTGTGGCAATTCTACGCACTGGCTATACTCGTCGGTCTTTTTCAGGGAGGCATACAGGCTCTCAGCAGGTCATACTACACACGGCTAATCCCCGAGAGCAAAGCTGCCGAATTTTTTGGTTTCTTCAACATGCTTGGAAAATTCGCCGCGGTTATCGGCCCTCTGCTCATGGGCACAATTACGCTTGTAACAAAAAGCAATCGTCTCGGAATCCTCTCGATACTTTTTCTCTTTATTGCCGGGGGTCTCCTCCTGCGGCGGGTCGACGAGGAAGAAGGAAAAAAGACTGCCAAAGAGTACGAGTAGATGCCGAAGGAACTGAGCCATTGGATACTCGCTGAGAAGGCCGCAGTCTATCTAAAAGCGGGTGTGGTTAAGGAAGCTGTCAGCAATCATCCCCACTTTTACTATCTTGGTGCGGTAGTCTACGACTGCCCTTTCTACGCGTTTGGAGTTGAAAACGCCCAGGCTCTTCGCAGCGCAGCCAGGCTCCTTCACGGGGTAGACGGAAACGACACATACGAACCCTTTCGCCTGTTCATACAATCATTTCATCGTGATGATATCGAGATATCCGCTGAGGCATTGAGCTTTATCGCCGGTGCGGTTACTCACCTGTGCGGAGGCGTGACGTTTCATCCATTAGTTAATTACTTTAGCGGGAATGAAAGA
>JABGPX010000996.1 GCA_018644745.1 Spirochaetales bacterium | reverse complement strand
CGATGGTGAAGCGCCAGGTGAGACAATCGCCGCTGAAGCTGAGTACCCGCGTAAATACAATACGAGGCCTGTCAGACTCCACTATGCAGATCAGCTGATTCGCCTTTTTTGCTATGTGCCATTTGCTCCAGCACAGCTGTCCGTGGTCCCGGCACTTGAAGCTTTCACCCGGGAAATTGCATTCATCAACGGTTGGAAAACAATCGTCGTAACCGTATACCGGTCTGGTTTCATATTCCCCTAACCTTGATGAGGGCTTCCGAAACTCTGATGGAGAAGGTGTCAGAATCTGATGCCCCGCGTAAGCTAGGGAGCTGATCCGGCCGCCGTCCCCGGGAAGGCAGGAAACCTTCCAGTTTCCCGCCTCGAAATCTATGGGAGCCACTACAATGCGATGGCCTTGATTCCGGTGAGTTCGCAAAACGCTTTTAATTCCTCGTAGAGATGCGCGCCGTAGCCGAGGCAGGCGTATTCATTATTCCACGACTGAAGCAGATTATCGATGTCGCAATGTGCGGTAACAAATCCATGAGGCCAGAAGGGTATTCCGCATTCGTTTCGACGCGCGTCGATTTCAGAAGCCGGCGGCTCGAAGATTGTGCATTTGGTTATAACCATTTCAAAACTGCCGTCATTTCGGCCGAGCCGGGCGATGACGCCTTCGCCGACTTTGCACACGAGGTTGATCGAAAGGCCTCCTGCCTCGCCTTCGGTCGGGATGCCGTGTTCCGCGAATCCGGCGGGACCGAGTTTTCCTGCCAGCGAGGGAGGGCAGGCGCCGTCGCCGATAATTTTTATCTCGTTATTTGTTTTGTCGATATGCTGCAAATCGCCGTAATAAACCGGTTCGCTACTGAGATCAGTCAGGCACTTCACGGTCATGGCCGTATTGAAGTCTCCGAGAGTAGACGTACCGATACCGTCCTCGAGCATGAGGCTCTGGGCGAAACAGGTCGCGCTGAAGCTGTCGGCTATTCCCGGAAAAGATTGAATGGTATAGAAATCCCAGGCATTCTTTCCTACAACCTGCTTCATCGCCAAATAGAGAGCGATTGATCTATCAGCCACCGGCTTCTCCGGAATTCCTTCCGAGAACAGTCCTGTAAGGTTCGCCCTGGCAGTCGTTATCTGTTCCGGCTTGATAGATTGAGCCGTCTCGAGCAGTTCGGTGGTGTCCCGGGAATCAATATCTACTCCAAACACCTTCATCCATTGAGATGGATCAGCGACACCGCATGTCTGACCCATTCCTCTCCCGCCGAAGGTCCCTATTGTGCTCATATTGAGGGCATTTTTCATGGCACTGCCGCGGCAGTAGGATGTTATCTTCTCGATTTCCTTTTTATCTTCATAGCTGCCGTATACATATCGATGATCCACGCCAATTTCCATGAGTCCGCCGTGTAAAACAAAACCTCCGACCGGCCTCCAGCCCTGGCTTCCGGGGTTGGTCCAAAGAACGATGCCTTTGCCGCTTCCCGCGAAATCCCGTATTGCCCCGACAAGATGAGCCGCCCAGACCCAGGTGCCGGAGAAAAGCACCACCGCATCCAGATTGTCCATCTTTTTGAATTTGCTGAAGCAAACCCGGGCTTCTTCTTTCGTTGAGACCACGGTTTCGTACTCGATCAGCTCTATCCCTGTTTTGATTAAAGCGTCCGCCGCATTTCTGACGAGGGCGTCATCGACGAAGGGTGTTCCCGTGGGATCCTGCAGGCCGTCTTTGTGCACGCCGAATACTATAAATCCGATTTTTGGTTTCATCATTTTTACTCCTTTTCTATTCAAGAAATTGATCTACCGACTACCCCATAGCCACTTGATTTCATCACCGGTGAGCTCGATATCCAAAGCCGGCATCGTGGTCGCCGTCTCATGAATGGTGCGCGGACCGACGAGGGCGAAGCTCGGGAAAGGTTGGTTCAGGACATAAGCCGCTGCGATGTTGATCGGCGTGCAGCCTTTTTGTTTTGCCAGCTCTTCGGCTCTCTCCCTGCGGCCGTGGTTGTCCTCAGATTCCCAGCATTCGAAATTGCCTTGGCCTAGCTTCATTCGCTCTTCCCCGGGAAGGAAATAACCTCTGGCTTGGCTCGACCAAGAAAAATTTACGGTGCCGGTTTTTTCCAGCCAGCTCCTGGATTTTGGATCCGAGACATGGACGCATCCGCTCCAGACTTCCTTTACCATTCGGGCGAGAGACAAATTATTGTTGAGTATTGAGAGGCCCTGTTTGCCGTTGGCCTCGGCATAGGCGTTCGCGGCCTCGAATCGCTCGATACTCCAGTTGGATCCTCCGAAGACGCCGCGCATGAGCCCGCGCGCTTTTAAATCATTCAGAGCGTCGACAAGTTCGCCAACAGGAACATCCGGGTTGTCCCGGTGCATGATATAGATGTCCGCATAATCAAAGGCCAACCTGTCCAGAGATTCCTCGAAATCCTGTATCAGCAAATCGGGTAAACATCGGGGAGTGTGGGCGCCCTTGACCGCGACAACCACATCGGCACGGATATCTCTGGCCATTATCCACTTGCCAAGTAGTTTCTCCATAATACCGCCGCCGTAAACCCACGAGGTGTCAAAGGCGTTTCCCCCTCGCTCATACCAATCGTCCCAGATCGCAGCGCCATGTGCGTAAGTGGTCTGGTTGTCA
>JABGPX010000995.1 GCA_018644745.1 Spirochaetales bacterium | reverse complement strand
GCCGACTATCCGGGCCAAATTCGTGCCGGGGTTGCTTTGCGGTACGCCCAGCCAGCGATATGCCTCCGAATGTCTTCGTAGGAGTTCCCCGGAAAGCTCCTCGACCAGTTCGCCTCGGTTCACCACCGCCGCCATTCCCCCTCCGTCCGGTGAGCTCTCTGATTTCTCAGTCGCGCCCAACCGAAAAGCAGTATTACCCAACACGCCATCCGACGGCTCCAGGATCGTAAACTCAGAGATATCCCGTTCGCCGCAACGCCTGCCGATTTCCAAAAGCAGAGCCACACCGCTTTCGGTGTCAGCAACTGCCGCTTCGAGCACCGTGAGTTCTCTCGCGCGGCTGCCGTAATTCATTCCTGAGACCGCCGCATACCCGGCAATAATGTCCCCTCGCCTGACGGTCAGTATTTCAGGTGCCGGGCGCCAGGGGGTTTCATTTTCAAAACGCGACGACGCCTCAGGGGTGCGGACTACGGTCCATGGCCGGTACCGATGGGCAGCGTTGTATAACGCGATGATCTCATACAGGTCGTCCGAGCCGCCGGAAGCATTTACGCTGAATCCGGCCGGCGAGTCTATCGCCCTGATCCGGCCCGTCCACATAGACAGAGAGGATTCCCGAAGGCATGAAGCGAAGCCAGACTTCTCGTACAGTCCCTCAATACCGTATAGAAATGCCGCATTCGCCCGGCTGGACACAGAGGCCATAGCCCGTTTCATAAGGATGGTGGCATAGCCTTTTCCGCGGTATCCGGGAAGGGTCCGCACTCCCCCCAGTCCCTCTGCCGTTATTACGGATTTTCCGAAGCGGATGCGAAGGCTGTTTAGGGAAAGCCGGCTCGCCTCCTCGTCACTTCCAACCTCGGACAAAGCGCAAATCCGGCGTGTTCGTTCAGGAGGACCTTCGAAATATTCTTTGTAGATTGTGCTGCCATTCATCCGTTCTTCGATCATGGCCAGTAGCCTGCTCAGCCCTTTACGGACCCGATCATGACGCCCTTAACAAAATATTTCTGGATAAACGGATAGATAAGCACGACCGGTATGGTGGCGACAATAATTGTAGCCATTTTGAGCGACTCAGTGGTTACGGTGAGTCGCGCGTCATCCGGAGCCATCTGCAGAATAAACATCCGCTTTCGGAGAGCCTCCGCGGACATTAGCATGGCGCGGAGAACTGTCTGGAGCGGGTGTAAAGCTTTGTCCGAAACAAAGAATGTACCTGCAAACCAGTCATTCCAATGCCCGACACCGTTGAACAAAGCTATTACCGAGATGACAGGTTTGCTAATAGGGAGAATGATAGCGAAAAAGATCCGGAAATCATTGGCGCCATCGAGCTTCGCCGATTCTTCGAGGCTTGCGGGAATGGTGCCGAAGAATGTCCTCATCAATAGGATATTCCACGCACTGTAGAATCCCGGGATGATATACACCCAGAATCTATTGGTAAGTCCAATGGATTTCAGAAGTATGTAATAAGGTACAATCCCGCCGGAGAACAGCATGGTGAAGAGAATCATCATGGTAAAGAATGTTCGGCCCGGAAGCGTGGGGAATTTCAACGCATACGCAGCCAGGGCGGTGAGGAGCACGCTGGACGCGGTACCGATTACCACCCTGAGGATGGTGATTTTGTAAGCGTTCAGCAGGTCAGGATCCTCGAAAACTTCCCGGTAGTTATCAAGGGTCCACGCTCTCGGCCAAAAACTGATTCCCCCCATCTGAGCATCCATACCGTCGTTAAGCGAGAGTGCGATGATGTTGAGAAAAGGAGCAATAATGGCAATGAGGAAGAGCACTATGCATGCTGTGTTGACGATACGACCCGTCTTTTCTCCGGCTGAGTACCTCTTTACCTTGACCATTCATCCCCCCGAAATGTAAGCGGGGAGACGCCCTTCGCGTCTCCCCTTTTGATTGCTACGCTGAACTAATAAGTCGCGTCGATGTAGAACGCCACGGAGTTCGGATCGTTCTTGTAGATCTTTTCAAGCTCCGCCGTGTAGTCGTGTAGTCCCGACTTGATCAGGACATCACGGTAATTACCGATAATAGCCCTTGCATCGGATTCGGAATCGGCATACACAGCCTTCACCATAATATCGGCGTATTCATCCAGTACCGGCTTAAGAGAAAACTCGATGTTCGGATAGTCAGAGATGTAAGCAACTGCCGAAAAACCGTCCCAATATTTGTACTTGGGATTGCCCAATTCCATCTCATAGATGTTGCGTTCATGACGTTCCGGTTCTGAGTTCAAGCCAACCCACAGTTCGCCGAAGTCTCGCTTAGTGTTGAGCCAGGTGTTTCCCAAAAGGCCACCCCAAAAGGAGGGAACCATATTCTTCACCTCCGCTGGACTGTTCTCCTTGAATTGCTTCCACGAATCGGTAAAGATGAACTTACCGTCCTGAACCACATACTGCTCGCCTTCGATCCCGTAATTCCAGAGCGCCTTGCCCTGTTTGCTCGCAAGGAAATCGGCAAATTGCACGATTTCTTCCGGATTCTTGGCCTTGGAAGAGATGGCCCACGTATTGCCCGCAGATTTGTCCTTCTCGTAATAGACCTGTTCGCCTTTCCAGTTATTCATGATGATGGGGATGTAGACATAGTCTTTGATGTCACCGTACTGCCCGCCACGACCGCTACC
>JABGPX010000601.1 GCA_018644745.1 Spirochaetales bacterium | reverse complement strand
ATTCGGTCTCGAGAGCCATCTCGAGCATTGCCCGGGCGGATGTAATTTTTCTTATGATCGATGCTCAGGAAGGTATTACTGATCAGGATAAAAAAATTGCGTCTCAGATTGTCAAACACGGTAGGGGAGTTATTCTCGTTTTCAACAAGTGGGATATGCTGGACAATCTCCCAAATACATTGACCGCCGTTCAGGATCGCGCAAGGTTCGTTTTTCCTCTTCTTGACTTTGCGCCGCTACTGCCCATCTCGGCTCAGGAAAGCACCGGATTTGAGGAACTGATGGCAACCGCCCTGCGTGTCCGGCAACAGATGAAAACTCGGATTCCTACACCTCAGCTCAATCAGGCTTTGCGTGACTGGGTAACTCGGCATCCACCGCCGTACGGGAAAAAGCGATATCGCGTGAAGTACATCGCACAGACGAGTGCGGATCCGGTTCAATTCTCGGTTTTTGTAAATAAGACAAGGGGATTTCCCGGAAGTTGGGTCTCTTATCTGGAAAACAACCTTCGCGAAGAGTTCAATCTGAACTCTATCCCCATCTCGGTGGAGCTAAGAGGGAGATAGCGGGAGCATGGAAGGTTTTCCAATTCGGGATGTCTGCAAACTTCTCGGCGTTAAACCATATGTTCTCAGGTATTGGGAGCAGGAAATCCCTTTGCTTGCTCCAAAAAAAGACCTTAATGGAAGGCGGAAGTATACCTGGGCTGACCTGGAAATACTGTTTCGCCTTCGATATTTACTGCATGAGAAGGGATACACCGTCGCTGGTGCACGAAAGCGAATATGGGAGGAATTTACCGGTGACTCTCAAAACCAAAAGGCCATGCTTATGTCCATTCGCGGCGAACTCATAAAACTGCTCCAAAAATCCCACGCCGTGCGTTCCGGATATTCGGAAATTGATAATGAAAAATGATCATCTGTGGAGGATCCTAGTCACCAGAGGAGTTTTCCCAAGCAAAGACGAAGCGGTTCGCTGGATTCTTGCAGGCAAAGTTCGTGTAAATGGTGAAGGACAATTCAATTCAGGAAATAAATTCCCTTTAGACGCTCTGATCGAAGTAAAAGGGCTCGGTAAGCGATATGTCGGGAAAGGCGGCATAAAGCTCGAAGGGGCGCTTCGGGATTTCGAATTGGATATTACCGGCGTTGTAGCTCTGGACGCCGGAGCGTCCACCGGCGGATTTACCGACTGCCTACTCCAGCACGGTGCCGCCCGGGTTTATTCTGTCGACGCCGGATATGGCCAGTTAGCCGGCAGCTTGAGGACAGATAGCAGGGTGGTGAATATGGAGAAGACCAACATCAGTGATATTCCTGTCCTTGAACCGCCGGCTCTGCTCGCCGTAGCCGATCTTTCATACCTTTCTCTGAGGAAAGCAATTCCTGTACTCGCAGGCGTTGCCGCACCCGGTGCCGACCTCATTTGCCTGGTAAAACCGCTTTTTGAGACTGAGAAAAGCGAACCTCGCCGCACCGGCCGAATAGACGACCCCGATGAGTATAAGAAGATCCTGATGAATCTTGTCGATTTCGCTTATTCAAGCAATGTAGAAGTGAATGATGTGGCGGCCAGTCAGATAACCGGAAACAAAGGAACTATAGAGTTCTTTATCAAGATGACGAACCAGCCGTCGAAGGAAATCGTTGATCATAGCAGAAGAATAAAGGAGGCGGTTGAGGGCGCTCTTGCAAACCCGGTCTTTGGTGTCCGTGAGATGTAATGGTAGCTTCTCCGTGTGTCGATACTAAAGACGGGAGTATTGAATGAAATATACGAAGCTGTTTGGCCCGATCATTTTTTTGGGTTTATTAATATTTACGATGAGCTCGACTGTTTTCGCAATTCCTCTGAAGACATTTGAAGCATTTCCGGAGAATTACGAAACACGGATAAAACACCGAGAACTCATTTTTGGATCAAAAAACGACATATTTTCTTTTGAGTCCGCCGTGTACCCGCAAAACGGGGACGGAGCGAACGTATCGATGCAGGTTTTGCGCCAAAACGAATCATTCTACCTGCTTTTTACCAATCAGGATGGCGTAGATTATCCCATTTACAGCAGGGGCAGCTACATAATTAAACGGAATGATGCGAGCGGAGCATTCGAGCAGATAAAGATTTTTGTTCGCAGCGAACCGGGCAGTTTTGTCCGGATTCTTCCTGACGGTGGTAGATCGACAATGGATGTTTTTCTCATGGATGTGCCCATTTTTAAAAATGTAATCCTGCCGATCACACTGGAGCAGCTTTCGGTAGAACCGTTCTCGCGGATTGTTGAAGCAAGTCGCTACCAGGTGGATTGGACTATCATCACTCAACGGCAGCAGCGGCAGGGTGACAGAGAGATAAAAGGCATTGTGGATACTCTGCGTCCGCTTCTTGCTTCGTTAAGAGACTCCGACGACGGTGCATTGGATACCGATGGAACCTTTAAATTCATCGATGATTT
Organism: Spirochaetales bacterium; assembly: GCA_018644745.1. The sequence continues at coordinate 199 of JABGPX010000601.1, read as the reverse complement.
GACCCAGAATCTCGAAAGCGGATTCAACTGCTCGGGTTTTGCCAAATGGGTGGTCGACGGACTCTATCTGCCCAGGACCGGAGAATCATTACCGATTGAGTTGCTAAAGGTAAAGCATCTTGATTCACGCGGAAATGAATGGAGCCGGAGATACGAGGACGAGCGAGATCCCTATTTCGGTTTAGACTGGTCGAGAAAT
>JABGPX010000678.1 GCA_018644745.1 Spirochaetales bacterium | reverse complement strand
CTTAACACCGAGCCCGACAACCTGGTGATTGATGAGAGAAGGAAACTGCAGGTACGAATTGACACGAAAGGACAAGGTAGGTGACTGAAGATCCGGTAACGGCAGAGTTACTCCTGCCGCTCCGGCAGCGGTAAAGATAAACGGCGAAAAGTAGTCTCTCCGGGCACCGTTTCTGAATGCCGCAATGGATGCTCCGGCTTCGGCGCGTAGACTATGCGTGAGAAGCCCATCCGGTGTAGGCATGAAAAAGGGAAATGGCTCCGGACCGTTTATCCGCGCAGAGAAGTCAACGGATGAAAATGCAGAGAGTGAAAAGCCGGAGGGATAGAAATAGTCGGAGAGAATGGGATAAGAGAATTGAATGGAGATTTGTGAGTCCTGGGAATATACCGACTCCGCCAGCTGATGAAATCCATGAAACAGGCCATAGGATATTCCTCCCAATCCGATTTTGGATTCTCCGCGGAAATCCAAGCCGGGCTGGTAGTTGTCCAGATCCATAGTTGCCGTAAGGCGGATGTTTGTGTTACCTAAAATAGAACCGGCGTATATATACGCACCGGCGCCTAATCGCAGCGAATTGGGTGCGTACGGGTCGTAATACACCGGCAGAGGGAGCCAAAATACCAGTTTTGGAGAGTCCCTATAGATCCGTGTTTCGAGCGGCGGAATGCCTATAGGAGGCATCGGCTCCATTGAATTCACATTGGCTGTGGTTATCTTGGGCAAAGATTTTGGTTCAGTCAAAGATTTCTTTTTAACCGCGAAACCTTTCGCGGTGTATGTTCCGTAATACACCTGATCGTTATCAATGAACCCGGTGTAAACGCCGATAGGATCATCCGCAACGAGAAATGCATCCCCTGAGCCGGATATATCAGTACGATACAGCGCCAGGCTTCCAGATCGATCAGATGAAAATATTACATCCGTTCCTTCCATGTGTGGAAAGAAATCACCATGCGTATCCGTACCTGTAATCAGACGGGCATTGTCGACGTTAAAAGGCAGTTCGAGTCTTGTCCTGTTTATATCAGCGGTTCTCTGAGGATAGGGCAGTGCCCAGATATCCTGAGTTCCCCGTTGGTTGAGTGCAAAAAGGAGCATCGAGCCGTCTTCGCTGAAACTCGGATTGTATACTGTTGATCCAGGAAGCAGGAAGAGCAGCTTGATAATTCCGGACGCTGGATCGATTTCAACTAGATAGCTCTCGCTTCCATTCGCGCGGACGGTTATAACTCTGCCTGATTGTGTAGAGTAGGAAGGATGCAGGGCGGGGTGCCAGACATGATCATTTTGAGTTATTTTCCTCGGTCTGGACGAATTTTTGTCAAGTATGAAGAGATCTGAGTACCCTGATGTTCCCGCGGGATGAAGGTCTTCTGACGGCGAGGTAAACGCAATAATCGATCCATCAGTATTTGCCGCGAAACTTGACGGGTCGGTAAGTGCCCCGACATGCAGGACTTCTTCCGTACCCGTAACCGGATCGAAACGGACGAGCGATACCGGATGGTTTAGATTTGATCGATAAAGAATAATTCCTGAGGAAGTATGCAGGGGATGGTAGTAGTTGCCGTAGGTGTCCGGTGTAATTCTTGTGCCGGATTTGATTGCCAGATCATCTATGTATCGCTCTCTCAATTCTGCAGACATTTCGCCGAATAAGCTCTGACCGGATTGTCCCGTAACTTCCCTAATGGCTCTATCTGGTCCGAAAAGGGGAAAAGAAACATAGGATTTCTGTATCTCCCCGATTGCTTCAGGTCCATATTTTTCGTATATGAAATTTGCCAAAAGGTATCCGGCCACATATGGACGCTGCTGCGGAGCAAACACCGTGGTCGATCCGGCTTGACGGTATGAGAAAAAATCCTGCTCGACTATCATCGCTTTTGATAACATCTCAAAGAATTGATTGTCGCCTCGACCTCCGGAGGTGAAAATTGTCTCAGCCAGTACAGCCGATCCTTCCACGAGCCAGGACGGCAGGAACGCACCGGAGCCGGTCTTTATTCCCGGACCGAAAATGCGAGAGGCAGCAGCCAATGGTCCATCTTCAAAGGCGATTTGCACATTATGAGTAAGTTCGTGGGTAAATGCCAACTCAAGCCAATTTTCAGAACGGGGACCAAATAGGGGCCAGGTCGGAGCGCTTACCGTAATATTAATATGTGCGGGAATGGGATAAAACGAGTTCTCATAGATACTTGCCCGGCCGTTTACCACACAATACACGATATCTGGATATGATCCGAACAAGACCGCGACACGAGCGTAAACATCTTCAGCGATAGAAGCCAGATAGGCGGCACTCTCACTATCTTTGGGCTCATATATAAATACAAAATGTTCGGTTTCTGATTGAAGCCTTCCTACAAATAAGGGAGCTTCCTCGGCTCCGATGAAAGGAGCTGAAAAAACAGCAAGAAGCAAGTAAATGATAAGCCGGTTTTTTATTGGCGTGGACACAGGGTCTCCCTTTAAAATGGTATGATATCGAAAAACCCACATTCTGTGTATCTGACCTATTACGAACCCGAATAAAATCGTGGTTTTTCGCATATGCGGGATGTCAAATTAGCAGTTTTTTGAGATGTCCTGCAATTAAGATACTTCATTTTTTTATTTCTGCCTTCCCTGAACCGCCTTATCTCTCTTG
>JABGPX010000915.1 GCA_018644745.1 Spirochaetales bacterium | reverse complement strand
GAGCCATGAACCATAAAGATATAACTTTCAAGACAGCTGCATTCATTTTCATCGGAGTTTTAATTTTCCTATATATCGGCTGCGGCGAAAAGCGCGACGACGGTGAATCGCGCAGAAAACCGCTTGTGGTTTATACCTACGACACGTTTCCGGAAGCCTTGGAAGTAAGTATCCAGGAGCTTTTCCCCGCGCACAGTGATACGGATGTGTCTATAGAGCGATTCACCGATACCGGAGCTCTTATCAGCCGCGTACTTATAGAAAAGGAAAATCCGAAAGCTGATGTTGTTATCGGACTGGATAACACCTATATCAGCCAGGCCCTTTCAGAGGAATTATTCCAGTCCTACAAGCCGAAAGGATTGCAGTTAGTCTCGCCGGGTCTTCTTGTTGACGATGAATACCGGCTCATTCCTTTTGACTATGGCAGTATTGCTCTGAATTACAACAGCGATATGCTTCCGGATCCTCCAAGCAGTTGGGATGACCTCCTCGATCCGGTATACAAAAACAGTATCATCCTCATGAATCCCGCCACATCGTCTCCGGGCAAGAATTTTCTGCTTTTCACAATCTCAGAGTTCGGTGAAAATGGGTATCTGGATTTCTGGAAGGCGCTGAAGCCTAATATTCTCACCGTAACATCCGGCTGGTCGGAAGGGTATGGTCTGTATACACAGGGAGAGGCTCCGATCGTACTCAGTTATGACACAAGCCCTGCGTATCATATGCACTACGAGCAAGTGGACAAGTACAGGAATCTGCTGTTCGAGCAAAGAGCCTATGCGCAGATCGAGGTAGCCGGTATTGTTACCGGAGCGAAGAATCTGTCTGCGGCGCGGGAGCTCATGGATCATATTGTCTCGGTGGATTTTCAGGAGCTCATACCGCTCAATCAGATTATGTACCCCATTCATCCCGACGCCCAATTACCCGATGCGTTTGCCCGCGCGAATGGTGCGGAAATTATCGTGAACATGGATGAGAAGATTGTCGCAGAGAAGTTTGAGAAATGGCTAACCGATTGGGAGCAGGTGATGCGGTAGATATGAACCTGGTGAAACGATATCTCAAAGAGTCATGGATACTGCTGGTCACTGGTGCTGTATTTGCAGTTTTTTTTATCCTGCCTTTTGGAAATTTTATTATTAAAAGCTCTCTTAGTATTATTTCAGCTCCGGAAACCGCAAATTTATTGCCCGGGCTAATGAACGTTTTAAAATTTTCCTTTGCCCAGGCCGGCCTCTCTGCTCTCTTGTCGGTTTTCTTTGCTCTTCCCGGTGCCTACGCCATTTCTCATTACAGATTTCCTCTCAGGAGGTTTTTCCAATCGGTATCGCTGCTTCCTTTTGTACTACCAAGCATTGTAGTTATAATCTGCATGATAAGTTTTTATGGGCGTTCGGGTTTCATTAGCAATCTATTCGGCGCGAAATTGAATCTTATATATAGCTTTACCGGCATAATCATTGCTCATGTATTTTTCAATATCACCATCGCGCTCCGAATAATATCTGACGCATATGGAAGAATCGGGAAGCGGTATACTGAAGCTGCGCGCGGACTCGGCGACGGGAAGGCGGCTTCCTTTTTCCGGATCACCCTTCCGCTGCTCATGCCTTCAATTCTTACCGCTTTCGTGCTCATATTCATCTATTGCTTTATGAGCTTTGGTATTGTTCTCGTTTTTGGAGGTATTAAATACGCTACTTTGGAAGTAAAAGTATATCAGGAGATGTTCCAAAGGCTCAATTTTTCTCGCGGAGCGCTGTATGCGATTGTCCAGCTTATTATTTCGATGTCTTTTCTTGCATTTTCAGGTTTTCTCGGGAGGAAGAACAGCAGCAGCGAAAGGCGCAGTGAGATTGTGAGGCCCATCCCCCTTCGTTTCGCAAAACCTATAACCCGATTTCTGGTAATCCTGTATTTTCTTTGTCTCGGTTTTTTCCTTCTTGGACCTATTATTACGATGATCAGCCGTTCGGTAATAATAAACGGGCACCTCGATTTCCTCTCATATAGATCGCTCTTCAATCCTGTTCTTTCCACAAGAAATATCGAGGGACTTATCCGAAGCACAATTCCGGCCCTCATAGCGAGAAGTTTGGCATTGGCTTTTTTTTCCGGAACTCTCACTTTTACTGTAGCTTTTGCCGCTGCTCTTGCCCTGAGGAACAAACCTGGAGGGTGGTGGCGCCTGCTTTTTCAGTTGCCGATGGGTTTATCGATGATAGGTTTAGCCATGGGATTGAGAATACTTTTTGGTGAAAAGATCCCTCCTTTTGTCTTGGTGGCCATCGGACAGTTCTTTCTTGCTCTCCCGATGGTCTTTAGAATCGTAGACACAGTTGTGTGTGATTTGCAGACAGCTTTGGTCGATTGCGCCAGATCCCTAGGTGCTACGCGTGGATATCTTCTTAGGACTATTCATTTGCCGGTACTGGGAAGAGGTCTACTGAATGGTTACGCCTTTTCTCTTGCCGTGGTATTCGCGGATTTCGCAATTGTACTTGGCGTAGGAGGCGGAGATATTGTTACTTTTCCTGTAGCTATTTATCGTTTGATTGGATTCCGCAGTTTTGATCTGGCTCTTTCGCTGTCGGTTATATATATCTTATTTTGTCTCATGCTTTTTCTGTTGATCGACATGTCTACACTTCGAGGGGGAAT
>JABGPX010000992.1 GCA_018644745.1 Spirochaetales bacterium | reverse complement strand
GCGCGTCGCTGCGACGCGCTACACATTTTTCGCCCGGGCAACGCAAAACAGAAAAACAATACCTCCCTGCTTTTTTCGGTGTGTTTGTTAACCGTTACAGCATGGCCTACAATTTAAGTGTATGCGTTGGGAACCCCTTCATGGGCGGGGCGGTAGAGAGGTCGCTTCCCCCACATACATAATTTTATATCGATAGCACCCCCCCCCTCTGTCCTCACTTTATTCATGAGGCAGCTGAGGATCGCCGCAGACACGTTTTCTCGGGTAAAAAGGTAGAAATATACCGTACTCCCGACGCCAGCATTAGGCATGATCCTCTCCGTTGCATTTTTGGATGAACGTTTCGAGTTTACTTATCAGGCGATAGATGATGACACGTTCATCTATACCGAATGGAGAGCGGATTATCCTCGAGGTGATGCAAGTTCTCAAAAGAAACAATTGTGTTTGGCATGCTTTTTCATCTCCGTAATCCAGAAGGATAGCGGCATTGCGTCCGACCTTAGACATCGGTTCAATATGATGATGAGAGCTCAAATGGTTCCGGACTCGATGCTCCGTTCGGTCAGCAGGCATCAGACAGAGGAAATGACAGAAATGAATACAAGCCATAACTTAGAGCATTATGCGGAAGTAGAAAAAGCACAGAAAGCATTGTTCTAATCCGCAATGTAAATCGGGTCTGCATAGAAACTTATGTGCAGAATCAAGCTTAATTATCTCTTACGTTCAAACACAATATAGCCCCTGTTTATTTTGATTCTGTCATCCTAATCGCAAAAATTCCCCTTTGCCTCTATGATCCATCACCATGCAAGATTTTTCACTTACAATCCAGCTATGAAAATCAAAATCTTCTTCTATACCCGGGATGAATGTTTTCAAGTTCATTTCTCCGCGGAGAAGACTTAGTTCGACATCTGGAGTGCGAAAATGTCCGTTAATCTCAACTAAGTTTATTTTTCCTTCAGAATCTACGGAGCCAGAGTTTTCTAAGCTATCATCCAATGTTTGGAAAGCTTTACCATCGCGCATAAATATCTTCGCGTTTTCAACAAAAATACTTTTTTCATATTTCCTATAGCTTAACTCTATGTACGTCTCGTCATTGCTTCTGGCTTGAAATGATTTTGTTTGGGGAGTAAAGAGAAGATCAGTCGTGTTTAGTAAATCAATTTCAAAGATATTGTCCTTTATTCTTAGCCAAGGAACTCCTTGCTCATTGAAAATATAGGACTCAAATGAAATTTGTTTTACGCCAAATTCAGGTACGTAAAGTGGTTTAAACTGGAATATCGGTTTCCCATACAAACGTATTGGTGAGCCGCCGCCGACAACCAAACTTCTTCCAAACTTAATAACAATATTCTCAGGCATCCACGGCCATTGCATTTTTATGATATCGTCGACGAAAGGATTCTCCTTCATTTCCTTAAATTGGCTTTTAGTCCATAAACCACCATCAGCTTGTCTGTGATGTTGCGGGCACAAGGCTACCATGCCTTCTATATTGTGCACAAAATTGCCAGCCCATGGCGGGCCAAAATGATGGAATGTGAGTATAGGCGAACCGCAGCCCGAACCATCTGGGTACCTCACGGGACATCCAAAATGCACTTCGGAACGAAGTTTTTTTTGTATCTTTTTTGACGGAGTTCTGCTTGGTTGCCTATGTTTTGAACTCATTCTTAAGCGTAATTATGGCGCAAGAAAATGATACTTGCAATGGAAAAGTGGAGTGGTAGAATCAGAGGTAGTTATGATTAATTCGATCACCACACCGGCTCAAATGCCGTCAACTCACAATCTTCAGATCAACAATCCCTACCCGTTCCATTTCATATATCGCCTATACCAGGAACTGCTTGATGCCGATAGAGAAAAGGCGCTTGAAAGGTTGTCGTGATCCCCGATAGTTCCTCCGGATGACTCTCGGACCACTCGATGTCAGATAATAGCTCGGCCGCGGTCGCGCTCAAGTCCTGCTCGGCTGTTTCCTACCGATCCCCGGCTCTTTCCAGTTTTTCCACGTACTCAGCCACGATCTCCGGTGCATTCGTGTTCGACCCCTGGAGTTTTTCAGCCAGCATCAACGCGATCCGCCGTGTCTCGTCCCTTTTGTAATCCGCTGCCAGCTCCGTAGCATAGTGCTCGAAGTTTGTCGGCGAGACCGTTTCCGCCAGGTCCGCGGTTCCTATCGCCAGTCCGACATCCTTCATTGCATGCCAGTAAGTCATCCCTTGCTTCATCCGGGGCGAGCTTACTCAAAGAGTCCCGCATCCGAGATACGGTATCGTGTACGTTCATAGCTGAAACCTCTGTGACAGCTCAAAAATCTGTGATCCGGTGTCGTTTATGTCCATAGCTGTCACCTCCTGGAAAACGCTGTCGTGCAGTATCGTTTTGTATCCATATCGATACTTTCCCCCTGTTTCCACGAAAGAAGGGCGCGAGCGGTGATCCGGCGACATATCACGGGGAGAGACACTCGCAATCGCATCCGGCCGCACGCGTCCAGGTAATCAGTCATCGATGCTTGTTCCTGGACTTATCCGGGGCTTTCGTCCAGGAAGGGTTTTTCTTTACTCCGGAGCGCGAGGGCTTCCCAGCCGGCGGCCGGGAGTTTTTGCAGAGCTCGCTGATCACTTCGTCGATCGCCCTGGGAGATCC
>JABGPX010000990.1 GCA_018644745.1 Spirochaetales bacterium | reverse complement strand
GGGCGCGATCCATACCGGGAGAGATTGGACATGGAGAGGAACCGTCCTTCTGTATAACTATATTCATAATTTGGCAGGCTCGGGGCTGCCAAATTATGAATATAGTTATACCGAAGGACGGTTCCTCTCCATGTCCAATCTCTCCCGGTATGGATCGCGCCCACGTCACCGGTTTCACTGCCTACGGAATGTATTTCGTTGTATTCAAAGACATGCTCGTTCCCGGTGAAATAGCCGGCTTCCTGAGGCGCGTCGTGAATAAGATTATGGCGAATCGAATTGGATACACCGTTTGTTTTTATGCCGTGTTTATAAGTTCTTACCCATTTACTGAAATCATATATGTGGTTGTTCTCAGCGAGATTGCCGCCGGGTTCAAGGTTTTTGCGGTCACCGCCATCCAGAATTATTCCTCCTGCACCGAGGTCGTGCATATCGCAGGATAGAATAGTGTTTTCCCGCCCTTCGATTTCAACTGCATTGTCACCAAGATGAGTAAAATTACATCCTTCGATCCGAATCCTCCTGCAGGCCGAGGCCTTGACACCCGCGCCCAGGGATTCAGCGAAGGTGAATCCTCTTATGGTGAGATCGCTGCAGTTTTGCATGCGAATAAGAGGGGTTCGAACAACCGCCGCGGTATATGCGCCGCTGTCCTCGTCGGCAGGAGGCTGGAGATATAAGGCTCCGTCCTTCCTCGAGTAACACCAGGTTCCGGGTACGGTGAGTTCCTCAAGAATATTTAAGAAGCGAAACCGCTGGTTCCATGTATAGCCGTAGTTGTGATATGGCGGTTTCAGATAAACAATTTTTTTGTCTTTATCGATTTGCGCGATAGTTTGGAAAGAGTCGTTCCAGTCCCAGGTCCAGTAACCATGAAGCAATATTTCGTCAGATTCTTTCCAATTCCCGGGCCGTGCAGAGGAATAGCAGATCTTACCGTAATGTCTTCCAATTGGTACATTGTCGAATCTTCGCTCTCGATCTAGACCTTCATGAATCGGCGTGCCGTTTTCCTGCGGTACATCAGTGATGTTCAGCCATCCTTGGGGAGGCCATGAGGACATTTTCAGCTCGGTGCCGTTGTGAAACAGTAGAAGCGGCGGTTGCCCGCGCGGTTCGATATCCGGGATGGTAGGAATTTTATTAACGTTAAAATCTGCTTTTAGAACGCCAGCCGGGACAGGTCCCGGCGCTGGCCCAATAGAGTCGATGGGTATCGATCCGGTTACCGCGATCTTCTCTCCTTGTACGGCTTGCCAGGTTACTTCGGCCTCCGGCAAACCGGAATCCTTTTCAATAAAATCAAGGGTTTCGCCCAGCCTGTATTCCCCTGCATGAACGCTAACAGTAATCCGGCCGTGGGATGGCGAGGAAAGAATTTCGCGAACTATATCTCTTCCCCGGACTAATGTAGATACCGGACCATCCTGCCCGTCCGTATCGCTACTCCTACCAGACCAGGCATCGTTACCGGCCGGAGAAATATGAACCTCTGTCACGATGGTTATTGCCCATCCTCAAAATACTTTTCGAGGGATGGATCCAAAAGGGGCACCTCTTTCAAACCATTGCCGTTACGCAGCGACAGGGTAGCTTGCACGCCGGCAGCTACTGAGTAGCGCGCAGCCACGGGTGAGGTGTTCGGCTTTTTGCCCTCGCGAACGAAATCGATGAAACTGCGAACAATTGCAGGATCCGATCCTCCATGGCTTCCTTCTTCAGGTTCCAATTTGACAACTTCGTTCGGCATGTGGCGGGTGTTTGTCCGGGAATTGAAGATGTGAATTTCGCAGCTCCCAGAATCGCCGTCATTCTCTATTCTGCCTTCTGATCCGATAAACGTATAGTTGCGCCAGTAATCCGGCGCATAGTGACATTGGACATAAGATGCCTGCACGCCATTTGCCAGCTGCATGAGCACCATGTTGTGATCCTCTACATCAATGTTCTCGGAGTAATCATCCTGAGCAAGGGGAGGCCAATTTTCCGGCTTCAACCCTCCCTTCCATTCTTTATCTGGGGCTCTGCGGGTGGCCTGGTCGTATACTGAAAGCCGGCCCATCGCGACCACCGATTTGCTGTATGCGCCGGCGAGCCAGTGTATTACATCTATATCATGAGCTCCCTTCTGCAGAAGCAGTCCGGTGCTGTTCTTCCGTTCCGAATGCCAATCTTTGTAATACGCGTCTCCGCCGATAGAAACAAAATGCCTGCACCATACCGCCTGGAGTTTGCCGATGGCGCCTTCATCGAGCAGCTTTTTCATAGCAAGAATTGAAGGAAAATACCGCATGTTGTGGCCGAGATATAAACGGCTACCGGTTCTTCGTGCGGTTTCGAGAATCCGATCGGCCCCCTCAATAGTTATAGCAATAGGTTTTTCGAGATAAACCGCCTTACCGGCCTCGAGCGCAGCGACCGCATGTTCTTCATGAAGATAGTCCGGAGTGCAGATAAATACAGCGTCCACGTCTTTTCGGTCCAATAACGCTTTATAATCGGTAGTTGCAAAGACATCTTCGTCGTGGTCTGCTTTGAATTTGTCGAGTACCTGTTGTTTTACATCAGCGGCAGCGATAAGACAGACATTTTCCGCAACCTCTTTCACCTGTCTCGAGAGTCCGCCTCTTCCTCCGGCTCCAATTACGCCAACATTCAATGTTTTCAC
>JABGPX010000987.1 GCA_018644745.1 Spirochaetales bacterium | reverse complement strand
AACTCGGGACCGTAGTAATCTCGCCATGGGTATTTGAAATAACGATGTCAACTTCACCGTCATTATTCAGATCAAAACGATGGATCAGTTCCATAACGCCGTTGGCGTTTACGTACAGGTTGTCTCCGCCGTTTACGAATGTTCCTTTTGAAAAATCTTCAAAACCCTTCTGTGTCCATTTTTGCATAATATCCTCCCTTTCGATATAGGTTCATTCCGCATCAAGCCGGATTAACGGAACCGGCTCTTCATTGAATCCATTACTGTCCTTGCTAAAGGAGCGAAGAATTCCACCATTCATATAGAACTCGATACTGCCCCTGTCACCGTCACGGATTTCAACTTCGGTGATAGACAGCCGTTCGTTGAAGTGAATATTGCGCGGTACTGAATCCACCCATCGCTGGTAAAATCGCAGCCCGCCTCCTCACGGCCTTTATCAATAAAAAAGCCGCCTTCGCCGTGCTCGCCGAACCAGGAGGCCTTATCGAGACCCTGTTTGGTAGCCGCGGTTCGCAGCTGAAACCGCAGCTTGGTTTTCTGCGGGACTTCGGCTTCCCAATTTAGAGACTTTAGTTTTCCATTCATTTCATACGGTACCGATATGTAGTACTCATGCGGCGATCGATCGAGCTGATTTCCAAGGCCCCGAGAAGCCGCATAAGAAGGGCCCATTCCCGGCAGGGCAAAATAATCATCCGAAATTCCATCCGGACCATTTCTATAGACTCTTGAATCGACAAAATGACTGAGATTGTCTCGATGGCAAACCAAGATGAGATCTTTATAGCCGTTTCCATTAAGATCCACGGTAAAACAAGCGGCGGATGAATTCGCCATAATTTTTCGCGGGTTATCCAGATCCAGGCCATTTTCTGATCCAAAGAAAATCTGACACGGCAGCTCGCGCGTGTCTTTGGTAGAGTAAGCCGTGACTATCAAATCCAAATATCCATTGTTGTTCAGATCGGCGATGTCCACGCCATCCGGTGACATACCCATATCTTTGAATACGCAGCGATCCATCGAATAGCCATCCGGACCACCATAGGCGATTGCAAAACCCGCCGGAACCCTGGCATAATGCCCCATTATGGTAATAAGCAAATCCGGCCAGCCGTCGCCATTGAAATCCGCGACATCGGTGACGCACATTCTGTGGCCCTGAAACATATCGAACGGATATTTGATGAGCTTCTCAACATCAAAACCATCGGGGCCGCCGGGATATACACCGATGAACTTCCTCATATCAAAAAAGACAAAATCCGAATAGCCATTCCTGTTCGTATCCGCCAAAACTCCCGCGGCTTTTGTATAGGTAGGAAGAATCTGCATATTATCCGGGGAGTAGCCATCCTTTGATCCGTAAAACACTTTCGTGGAATTATTCAGGCTTTCTTCCGTGTCATCATAGACGAACCCAATAATGAGCAGATCGAGCCAACCGTCTCGGTTGAAGTCCCCGGTTTCTACTACCGCGCCGCTGGCGCCGTTAATAACTGAATACTTAGATGGATCAGGACCGTCGGGACCGCCCGGAAAGATCCGGATACCCTCTCCAGGCCTGGAGTTGGTAATAACTAATTCCGGATATCCGTCGAGATCGGTATCGGCAATTACATAACCGTTCGATGCGTTTCCGATGGGAAGATCGATCCGCGTATCAACGCCATAGCGACAATCTTTGTCTCCCATATACACATAACAGGGGAATTTCTCATTGTGGCGGCCATACCCTTCCACAATGTTGCTGAAAATCAGCTCGTTCTTACCGTCGCCGTCTATGTCGCCAATCGCACAATTCACCGCACCGACGGTCTTGAATGGTGTAGAGTTCTCGGTCGAAAATCCGGCCTCGGTGTTCCAGTAGATATACGACTCGGTCTGATATACCTCGCCATCCTCATCTCGAATAACCACTATATCCGGTCTGCCGTTGTTGTTGACATCAACCACTTCCACATTTACCGCATATGGGAGGGCCAGCGAAAAGTGGGGTACCGCCCAATTGTCCTGCTTATAGATATCGGTGCCGGTAGCGCTGGAGACCAACAGCTCTTTCTTGCCGTCGAGATCAATATCAGCAATTGCTATCCCGTCGTTTCCCTGCCCGTAAATTGTCCTATCGCCAATGGCTTCTATTGTAGTACAGTCATCCGCCGAAAAAGCGCCCTCGCGATTCCAGTAGATCCGGACCTCACCGCCGCCGCTGAATACTATTTCATCATAGCCATCCCCATTCAAGTCGCCGACTTCCACATGATGGGCAAAATGGGTAGGCAGCCTAATTGGTTCAGGGTTAACAAAGCCGCCTTCTATACCCATATAGAGATACGAGTCGGTATCGGTATCAAAGCCGAGACGCAAATTACTGATCACCAAATCTGTATGTCCATTTTTATTGAAATCACAGGCGGCCACGGAAAGCCCTACGTTTGATTTAATACTGTACTCTCCGCGCTTATCGACAAACTGCCGTGGTTTTTCCTGAATAAAGACATGGCTGTCCCTTGGTTCGCCGGGATTATGGAGGTCTTCCCAAGCCGAAGGAATAAAAATATCAAGCAGGCCGTTGCTGCTTATATCAAGCAGCTCTGCGTCATACGCTCCCTGGGTATAAAGATCGGTCTTTTCCGATGTTATGCCCCCAGGTCCACCCCACAATATGC
>JABGPX010000734.1 GCA_018644745.1 Spirochaetales bacterium | reverse complement strand
CGAAATGAAAGGCTCTATCTCATGCGGGCAGTGCTCTATGCATCAAATATTTCGGCGCCTGAAGGTGCTGCGGAAATCGAGGCATTGTATAATTCCAGAATTAGCGAAAAAGCCGACCAGGACGGGAATATCTCCTATTACGAGGTGACGGGAACTGGTTATGTGTTTCCGGCTTTCGGGCCGGGTCTGTGGGGAGAAATAGAAGCGGTTGTCGGATTCGATGAGAATCTGGCTAGGATTACCGGTGTGGATTTCATCAAACAGAATGAAACGCCAGGACTTGGCGCCAGAATTTCCGAGGAATGGTTTCGCTCTCAATTCAGAGGGAAGACAGGCCCCTTCACCAGAGTTCCCGAGGGAACGGAGACGACAAGTGACGTGGAGTTTGATGCAATTACCGGCGCAACAATCACTTCAACGGCTGTGGAGAATATTCTGAATGATACTATCGAGGCCGTGCCGGGCATTCTGGGCAGGAAATAGTCGCCGTCGAAAAGCGCGCGAGAGCATATAGGGCACATCGAAAAACCCACTTTTGGTGCATGTGACCGAATGTTTTTCCTTATAGAATCGGGGTTTTTCGTATGTGCCGGTTGTCAAAGTAGCAGTTTTTAGAGGAGCATATAGGAGTTTACATGGCGAATGGTAAAATCAAACGCTTATTCATTGATAATCTCGGATCTAAGAATCCGGTTTTTGTACAAGTTCTTGGTATCTGTTCGACCCTGGCGGTTACCAACTCGGTTAAAAATACAGTTGTAATGTCATTGGGTCTGATTTTTACTACATCATTATCCGCATTTTTTGTATCGATACTCAGGAAAATAATGCCGTCTCGCATACGGATGATGGTGGAAACACTTATTATCGCGGCGTTTGTAATAATCGTTGATATTGTGCTTCGGGCATATGTTCCTGACATTTCGCGGCAGCTGGGCCCGTACGTTGGGCTGATTATTACAAACTGCATTATAATGGGGCGAATGGAAGCCTTCGCGCTTTCTAATCCTCCCGGAATCTCCTTTATGGACGGTCTGGCTTCCGGTGTTGGTTATGGCTATGTGCTGCTTGTCGTCGCGATTTTTCGAGAGCTCTTGGGTGCCGGAACTTTCTGGGGCCTGCAGGTTTTCGGCGACCAGTGGACCAATTGGGCAATCATGATCATGCCTCCGGGTGCATTTTTCATGCTCGCCGCCTTCATATGGATTGCTAAGGGGCTATTTGTGAAAACTGATGAGGAGGCCAAATAATGGAAGTTGGCGGCGGATTTGCATTAACCGTTCTTTTTGCGGCAATTTTCACTAATAATATTCTCCTCACAAATTTTCTGGGGATGTGTTCATTCCTTTCTGTGTCCAAGGAGCTGAAAACTTCGGTTGGACTCGGTATCGCTGTAGTTTTTGTAATGGGCACCACGAGCGTTCTCAACTACCTTGTATATTATCATGTGCTGATTCCCCTTGAGCTCACCTATCTCAGGTACATCGTATTCATCATAGTAATTGCTGCGTTTGTTCAGCTAGTCGAAATGATCATCGAGCGGGTTTCTGAACAGCTTTATGCCGCTCTTGGTATCTTTTTACCTTTAATTACCGTGAATTGCGCGATTCTTGGTGCAAGTCTTTTTATGGTTATCAGAAACTACAACCTGCTCTCATCCTTCACCTATGGTGTCGGCAGCGGATTGGGCTGGTTTCTTGCGATTCTTGCCATGGCTGGTATCAGGCAGAAGATTGCCAAATCAAGAATTCCCAAAGGCCTCGAAGGGGCCGGTATTACACTCATAATTACTGGGATGATGGCTCTCGCTTTCATCGGCTTTACGGGTATGATCAATATTTAATCTTAGACAGAACGAGGGAGTATGTTTCCTTTTACAACACTACTAATCAGCATAGGTGCGATCTCGGGTATTGCCACTTTTCTGGCAATTCTGATGGTTATCGCCGATTCTACAATCGCCAACTATGGCAATGTAAAAATTACTGCCAATGTGGAGAAAGAGTACGTCGTCCGCGGCGGACGAACGCTTCTCTCCACCCTTATGGGAGAGAGTGTCTTTATACCATCCGCATGCGGCGGGCGGGGTTCCTGCGGCTTGTGCAAAGTCAAGGTGCTCGACGGTGCGGGGCAGATACTCCCAACCGAGCTGCCCTGGCTTTCTGAGGAAGAAAAGGACGCGAATGTGCGTCTTTCCTGCCAAGTAAAAGTTAAAAATGACATTCAAATACAAATTCCCGAAGAACTGTTCAGCGTAAGACAATTCACCGCCAAGTTGGCGCGAATTCGCGACCTGACCCATGATATCAAAGAGCTTACCCTCGAACTTATTGAGCCGGACTCGATTGAGATCAGCGCGGGTCAGTTTATCCAGCTGCAGACACCGGAGTATGAACTAACCGATGAGCCGGTATATCGCGCCTATTCGGTTTCTTCCCCCCCGAGCGTAACAAGGACAGTCGAAGTCGAGGTTCGGCGCGTTCCGAACGGCATCTGCACAACCTATGTGCATGACTATATGAAGGAAGGCGACGAGGTTATCTTCAACGGACCATACGGCGATTTCTTTCTCAGAGATACTGAACGGGACGTGGTATGCATTGCCGGCGGGTCAGGCATGGCGCCGATTAAGGCGATACTCCATGACATGCTGGATAAGGGCATTAACAGAAAAG
>JABGPX010000605.1 GCA_018644745.1 Spirochaetales bacterium | reverse complement strand
AACGGATCGAGCTAGATAGATGATTATCATTTGAGATTTGTTTATGCAAAAATCAAATACAGAACCCGGCTTATATGCCTGTCTTCAATTTCTTTTTGACAGTAAGCAGAGGTACCCCGGTGATCTTACCCGACAGCCGAAATAATTTCCGTTCTCGCAATCGACCGAAAAGATCTATTAGCAAGTTTTTGATAATTCTCGTAGTTGTTGCCGGCGCGACTGCTGTAGTGATATGGCAGTGGAAGTCACTCGCGGGGATTTTCAGCAAAGAACCGCAAAATGAGTTCAGCTTTGAAGAGCTTTGGAACAGCCAGCGTTATGAAGAAATCAATAATACTGGCGAGGAGATACTAGTAAATGAACCTTTGAATTCGGAGGCTCTTCTCTACAATGGATTTTCTTATTTTTATAGAGGAGTAAATCAATTTTCCTTTGAAGAGAAAATTGTATTTATCGATAGAGCAATACAAAATCTGAGAAAAGCAAAAATCTTGGATGTTGGTGAATTATACGGGCCGCTGCTTTACGTGCTTGGAAAAGCATATTACTACAAAGGCAAGTATTATTCCGATTTGGCGATTTTATACCTCAACGAAGCGGCTGCTGCCGGATATGTAGGAGACGATACTTATGAATATCTGGGGCTGGCATATTCGGATTTGAGTAATTATGAAAAAAGCGTAGCAAGCTTCACGACGGCGGTAGCGTCGAATCCTACCGATATGAGGTATCTGGCTCTAGCGCAGGCATATTTTAATCAAGGGAATGTAGAAAAAGCTGAGGAGTATCTTGTACGCACTTTGAATAAAACCCGCGATCCGGCGGTGGAAAAGCGAACCCGTTTTCTCCTTGGAAAGATTTATTACGAATCAGATCAGTATATAAAAGCGGAAGATCAGTACAATAAAATCATCGAATCTGATCCGAAGTCAGCCGATGCTTATTATTTTCTTGGGGAAATTTTTCTTGCCTATAATAAGGCCGTCGAAGCTCGAAACTATTGGAGAGAAGCTTCAAGAATTGATCCTTCTCATTATGGAGCCAATCGGCGCTTATATGACTAAAGCCAATTATGTTATAGTGTCTGCTACAACTTTTTGAGCGGAACATCGGAGGACCCATGGCACGAGTTTTTGATGCGTTTTCGAGTGATTTAGGAATAGATCTCGGTACTTGCAACACTCTTATTTATGTACGCGGCAAAGGGATAGTTATTAGCGAACCCTCGGTAGTTGCCGTAGAAAAGGGAACTAAAAAGGTTGTTGCTGTCGGCTCCGAGGCAAAGCTCATGCTGAATAAGACCCCTGGTGACATCATTGCCATTCAACCATTGAGAGACGGCGTAATTGCAGATCTTGAAACTACTGAGAAAATGATTCGGTATTTTATTTCGAAAGTTATTCCTCGAAGGTGGTTTGTAAAACCACGTATGGTAATCGGCGTACCGACCTGTATTACCGAAGTGGAACGAAGAGCTGTAGAAGAAAGCGCATATAAAGCCGGAGCGCGAGAGGTTAAGGTTATAGAGGAATCGCTGGCCGCCGCGATTGGTGCAAATATTCCGATTTTTGAACCCTCCGGGCATATGGTTTGCGACATCGGCGGAGGAACGACTGAAATATCAGTTATCTCCCTTGGCGGAATGGTCACATCAAACGCGATACGCCTCGGAGGCGATGAATTCGATGAGGCAATTATCAAGCATGTACGAAGCGTCCACAACTTGATAATCGGCGAGCAGACTTCGGAAAATCTCAAGGTAACGATAGGCAACGCTAATCCTGAAAGAAAAATTGAAAAAATGGAAATAAAGGGAACCGATGCAATTACAGGTTTACCTAGAAGGCTTGAAATAGACTCTGTAGAGGTTCGTGAATCTCTGCAGGAGCCGACAAACGCAATAGTTGATGAAATTAAGCGCACATTGGGACAAACACCGCCAGAGCTCGCCGCGGACATTGTCGAGCGCGGGATTGTGATGACCGGCGGCGGATCTTTACTCAAGGGTCTGCCAAAACTTATCGCTAAAGAAACCGGAGTGCCGGTAATTCTCGCCGAAGAGCCGATGCTCTGTGTAGCAAATGGAGCAGGAATGTATTTCGAGCTAACTCGTGAAATGGCAAAAAACAAAAAAACTATTTACAATAGTCTAAATACGTAATATATGCCGGCTGTAAAAGCGTATCTGTCGAAACATAGAACCGGCAGCCTTCTTGCCGGTTATCTCCTTATTTCAATTGTCCTGCTAGGGATAAGTTCCGATTCTTTAAATTTGAATCCCAAAAAAGCCGGAACGGCGGTATTCTCGGTCGTTCAGCGCGGTGCGGCAGGAGTAGGGCGGTTTTTCGGCAGAATGGTGAATTCTATCGGAGAACTTCGCCGTCTTCAGGATAATTACAGCGCTCTTCAAGACAATATGGATCAATATCGGCTAAATGAGAGAGCAGTAGTCCAACTTCGCCAGGAAAACGAACAGCTCAGAGAGCAGCTGAATTTTGGAAAAACCATTGCACAGAAATTCATTGCCGCTGAAGTAGTAGGAACAGATGCCGGAGATTTCCTCACCGGATATCTTCTTAACAAAGGAAGTATTCATGGTATCAAAAAGAATATGGCAGTGGTTGCTTTTTTCGCAGGTTTTGAAGGCCTAGTAGGCCGGATCATTTTTACGGGGCCCGTTTCCTCCG
>JABGPX010000982.1 GCA_018644745.1 Spirochaetales bacterium | reverse complement strand
TTGTGTTCCTTGAGAACGCTTTTACCGTTTTCCAGAACCGGGAAGAAATAAGCGTCGTAAATTTCTCAGAAACAGTCAAAGAAATGATAGCCGAGTTGCGGGAAAATCGACGCTTTATGCTGAGCATAGACGACAGCATTTCACCGGCAAAGACCTATATCGTTACACATTCGGTTAAAACTGCAATCCTCGCCCTGGCGGTTGCAGATTACCTCAAGTTTCCGCCATTTAAGCAAATTGATCTCGGCACCGCGGCGCTGCTTCATGTCATCGGGATGCTCAAGATACCCGAATCAATTTATCTATCTGACAAGCAGCTCTCACCACAGGAGCGGAAAGCCCTGGCGGCGCACCCGGTTTTGGGATTTAGAATTCTCAAGGCGGCATCCTTTCCCATAGCCGTCAGCCAGGCGGTGCTTGAGCATAACGAAAGACTCGATGGTTCGGGCTTTCCTCGACGTCTAGTCGGTGAGAAAACATCCCAATATGGTAAAATCTTGGCTGTCGCAAGTTCATACAACGCGGCGATATCGAAAAGGCCGTACAAATCGGGAGTAGACGGTCACTCCGGAATTATGGATTTGGTGAAAGACGCCGGCAAAAGATACGATGAAAAAGCGCTGGCGGCGCTGGTCTATGTTTTATCTCTCTATCCAATTGGTACGTATATCATCATGTCAAACGGGTCGCTCGGTATGGTCGTAAAACCCAATCCGGAGGATCCGAAGCACCCGGTGGTAAAACTGCTGGTCGATGAGAACGGCAACTCCTACCCCAATCCCCCTCTGGTACATACCCGTGAGGGCGATGAGGTTGTAATAAGCCGCCCATTGAAAAAAGAAGAAATGGCTAAGCTAAAGAAAAAGTAATCGTCAGCCTATTAACCTGAACTTTGTGTCACTACACAATCTGAACAGGTTTGTCTTCCTGAGCGCTGGCATATACCGCGTCTAATAATTTCATAACAGTTAACCCCTCCTCTCCGGTTGCGTTATGCTGGGTATCGTTCAGTATCGCAACGGCAAACTGGTACATTGCAGATTCAACCGGAGGAGAAGATGGATTGAGTTTGATGTCAAAAAGCGATCCATTTCGCTCCACATACATCTCTGCCTCAAAAGCGTACCCTTCATTGAGATTTCGCTGGATAAGTCCGCCCTTTGTCCCAAGAAGCCGAGTCGACATAAGTTCTTTTTCTTTTATGTTGGCCGCCCATGAGGCTTCCAATTCGAGGGTCGCTCCATTGTGGAATTTTATCAACCCCACCGCCAAATCCTCAACATCGAAATCTGCGCCATTTTCTCTCGCGATCTCGGTTCCCAGATGGTTATAGGTGCTGGCCATTACCCATGACGGCTCCGGGTATCCCATGAGCCACAACGCCAGGTCAAGCCGATGTACACCAAGGTCGATCAAAGGGCCGCCGCCGGAAAGCTTTTTCTGACCGAACCACCCTCCGAGTTTCGGAATTCCTCGTCTTCGATGCCATTCGCTCCGCGCGAAATATATATCACCGAGAACGCCTGATTCGACTTCTCGTTTCAACGCGGCGCTCTGAGGAACGAATCGAAAGGAAAAGTTTATACCCAGGCGCTTTCCAGCACTCTCTGAAGCCGCCAGCATTTCCGCCCCCTCAGCGGCGTTCAGCGCCATGGGTTTCTCACAAAGCACGTTGCAGCCCCGATCAAAAGCAAGCAGGGATAACGGCTTGTGCGGGGCATTGGGGGGGGCGATGCTGACAATATCAAGATTCTCTTTCTCAAGCATCTCTTCAGTACTGGTATATCGGTTATTGATTCCGAATTCTACTCCGACCTGGTCAAGTTTCCGCTGATCCAAATCCGCGATCGCAATCATATCTACATTTGGATGGGACCGGTATCCCTGAATATGCGCCTTACCCATACCGAGACCTACAACGCCTGCTCTTAGTCTACTCATAGCTACGCTCCTGTTAGTTGGCTTTCAGATGATGAATTTGTACTCAAAAAGTAATTGCTTTGCAACCGTTGTACATCATGGCGGTTTTTCCTATTCTTGATGATATGAACAATGATCAAGAACATCAGATACGGCTAACGCTCCCTAACGGCGAAATTTCGGAAGTACCATATGGAACACGGATACTCAAAATAATCCAAGATGAGCAGTTTCAAAGCGACAGAGAATTTATCGTTGGAGGACTTGTGAATAACGAAGTTGTAAGTCTGACCTTCAAGGTGGAGGTAAACGCGGCATTCAAACCTATTACTGTCACATCGCCTGAAGGAGCGCGCATCTATCGCCAGTCACTCTGTTTTCTTCTCACGATAGCCGCAAATGAGCTGTTTCCTGCAAAACGCCTGGTTATCGGGCATTCCCTTGGTGATGCCTATTTCTTTTATTTTGACGGAGAAGATGACATTCTCGACATCGAAATAGTCCAGTTGGAAGATCGGATGAGAGAACTAGTCAATGATAATCTCGAGTTCGAGAGGCGCGTATTATCCTATGGCGACGCCCTGGAATACTTGAGAGAAACCGGCCACCATGCGGCGGAACAGCTGCTCGAACACAGATGCGATTCAAAGATAGCCGTATATGAATGCGGCGGTTATCGAGATATAACACATGGTCCGTTAGTGAAATGCACCAGTGTATTAAAAACCTTCGCCCTCCTTCGACACCCGCCAGGATTTCTGCTCCGTT
>JABGPX010000416.1 GCA_018644745.1 Spirochaetales bacterium | reverse complement strand
CAATACAAGGAGATCGGTCTCCACCCCGGAAATCCGGTCGACATCGGCCCATACGGCATCCTCCTCGTCGAAAAAGACATCGTCCTCTACTTCCAGCTCATGGTTTTCCGAATAGAAATAGACGGCGACGTCGATATCCGAATTAGGATTCGGTCTTTCCTTTGCCCAAGAACCGAAAAGAAAAGCAAATGCGATATCGTCTCGAGTCACAAAGAAAGATGACAGTTTTTCGATCAGATCCTTAGCAGCGATCATATCAAAAGGATATAGTCGTGATAGGTTCTTATCAAGAGCAGCAGGTAAGTCGGTTATAGAAAAGAAAATCCCCTGAAATAGTTTTACCGGCTTTTATTTCGATAGTTTTTCGCGCCCGTCCTTCATCTATCAGAAGATCATTTGGATAAATTGTCAATTCGATTTACAATCTATCCACCAAGACAGGTGTGACCATCGGACACATCGAAAAACCCGCAGCGGCTCCCTGCTTCTAATTTAATCGACGATCCGGCTCGCAAGTTCCTGATCGATAAAGATATCTGAAAGCAATCCCGTATTAAGAGCCCCTCTCAGCGCTTTTTCTTTGTCGGCACCCGCGGCAATGCCGACAACCCGTTTTGCGCTTTGCAGATGCTCTATTCCGACGCCGACCACGCGATCGGAAAAGGGGGGCTTTACAATTCGTCCGGCGATGTCGAAATAACGACCGCAAATATCACCGACTGCTTTTCTTTGCTCCAAATCAGGCAAAAACGCCTCGGGAATATAAAGGTTCATCCCGGCTGTCGGCGGTAATGCCCCTATACCCATAAACGCCCAGTCGAGATTTTCCCAGAGTTTGGCGATGTTCTGAAGTGCCTCTTCGCTCATTAAGCGGTTATAGAGGGTTTTTGAATCTACGATCATCGGGTAAAACAGGAAGTTGGGCTTGCCGGAAACAGTCTGGGCAAAGCGCTCTACGAGCTGATTCATGCGTGTATGAATCAGCTTGTTGCTGCTCTCGCCCATGAGCGGAACTATTTCTATATTTTCTTTGTTTATATGCTTCCCGGCGATTTGATCAACCAGACTTTTTGTGCTGCGACCCCACGCTATGCCCAGCTTTTCATTATTCTGAATATGCTTGGCGATATATTTTGCGGCGGCATGCCCCGCCGCCTGCAGGGAGAGGGTGAAAGATTTATGCGAACTTGGTACGACTTCAACAAATTTGAGCTTATACTGGTCTCGAACGTCCTGTGAGAGATCGCTGCTTGTTTTGCTCGGATCAATAATTCTAATTTCGACGATTCCCTGTTCTCGTGCCTCGATCAGGTACTTAGCTATCGAGGATCGAGATACACCAAGTCGATCAGCAATCTCTTTTTGAGAAAGCGCCTGATCATAGTATAGACGGGCGACCTGGACTATGGTATTCAGCATGTCCTTATTCATCAGCCTCTTTTACCACACAAAACAGCATACATCAATAACTTCTGTTGCTCCGACTAGTAGGGAAGCTGTGTAATCCCATCGCATGAGCACATGTTTTCATCTGCTGGTCGTAGGTAAAAAGAAGAAGCGGCGAGCGCTCCTGTTCTGACCATAGAATCGCAGTTGAAAGATGAAGAGCGTCAAGAGTTCCGATTGTAGTTGGGAACGGTCCTGCCGATCTCGCCTTTACCTGCGGCCCCATATCAAAGATATGGAAAGCGTCATATATCTCATGGAAATGAGTAACCGCCGCTTCAAGCTGACTATCCGTAAGACCGCCGTCAAGTCGATATCTTTGAAGGACACGGCTGCACTCTATGAAGAGAAGCTCACTTGACCCGATTTTCTCGAACTCCTCTACCTTGTGAAACCCCGTATCACCGGCAAGCAAATACCGCAAGACTACTGACGAGTCTATGTAGCAATTCAACGCTTACCTCGATCTTCCATCAGCACTTCAAGCGGGTCTGTATCTACCTCAAAACTCAGGGTGCGCAGTGAAAGTTTGCTTGTAGGTTGTCTGACGCGAAGTTTACTCTCCTCCCGATGAGGTATTACCTCGGCAACCGGTATGTCTCTGTCCATGATGATGATTCTCTCACCATCCCTCACGGAGCGAAGCTCCTGGCTGATATGTGTTTTGAAATACGATATGTTTAAGGTCTTCACATGACCATAATAGGTCTTTTAATTAAATATATCAACCGCTGAGAGCAATCCGAGATCACCGTCACCGGGAGAAATGTGGAGAGGAACCTGTCAGAAAATAAAATAATTCGATAAGATAAACGAGAAAAGGAAGATTCGGGATGGACATGAATACACAATTAGATTTAAAGGAATATGAAGCTGAAATAGCTGCAACTCGCAACGAAAGAATAAATTGGTGGCGAGACGCAAGATTTGGGATGTTTATTCACTACGGCATATATTCTCTGCTCGGTACACAAGACTGGGCTATGTGCAATGAGAATATACCACTTGACGAGTATGAGAATTTTGCGGAGCAGTTTAGGCCGAAGGTAGATGCGCCGGAAGAATGGGCAAGACTGGCAAAAGAAGCCGGTATGAAATATATGGTATTAACTACCAAGCATCATGAAGGATTTTGCTTATGGCATTCAAAGGTATCAGAATATAATGCCGGAAGTATGGGCCCAAAGATAGATATTGTGCAAAAATTTGTAGATGCGTGCCGAAAGTATGATTTAAAAGTAGGACTCTATTATTCGCTCATGGATTGGCATCATCCTGATGGATACCGGTGTTTACATGACCTTGAATCCCGCGGAAGGTTTTTAGAATATACAAGAGGGCTTCTCAGGGAACTCATGTCCAATTACGGTAAGATTGATATTCTCTGGTATGACGGCGCCCAACCGTTGAAGTCTTGGGAAGACTGGGAATCTCTTAAGATGAATCAGATGGTAAGAGAATTGCAGCCTGACATTCTTATTAATAACAGGTCAAGACTCAAAGAGGATTTCGGCACCCCGGAGGAGCGTATTACTGCATCGGATCGAGACTGGGAGTCATGCATGGCTTTTAATGGTCTCAGCTGGGGATACTTTGATTCAAAACAGATTTTGCCGTTCTGCCATTCTGCTCAGCAAATAATTGAAATGCTGTATCAGGTAGCATCAGAGAAGGGTAATCTGTTATTGAATATGGGTCCGACAGCAGATGGATCTGTTCCTGATGAATATATTGAGCGGCTCACTACTGTTGGAAAATGGCTTGCAAGAAATGGAGAGGCCGTGTACGGAGATCTTGATAAGATTGTCAGAGGAAGGCCAAACGGTGTAGGACGACTGACAATTAAAGGTAACAAGGCCTTTTTCTGGTGCTATATATGGCCCAAAAATAACGAACTAAATCTGGGCGGTTTTTTGAGTAATGTAAAATCAGTAAACATATTGGGATATGACACACCAATTGAGTTTGAAGAAAAACATGAGCGTATCGTCTTGAAAAATCTCGCAGATAAATCTCCAGACAAGATAGCAAACATACCTGTTTTTGTTTTAGAGTTTGATGAGCCTGTTCGGTATAAGAGAGGCAGTCTATATCCCCATTTTGATATGTACGATGAGATGAATTGGGGATGTATCCGGGCTGACTAATCTTGTACGCATATAGGTCCTGGATGAAGCTCTAAAAGCTGTGCTGGTCATTGAAGACTAGTTAGCCTCCGAAAGCGTTGCTTTTTCTTCAAGAATCACCGTCCCGTCTCCGTCGTGGGAGGGTTGGTTGTAGCGGTTAGTTGATTTATCACTTTTCTGGAACAACCCTCCTTATTTCGGCCAAGGCGAAGCTTTGGGCGGTTCGGTTGCTTCAGGCAACGGGACCGCCCGGTTGTCGTCGAACCCTCACAACGTCCGGCAAGCCCGTGCTGCGCACCGACTTGCCGGGTATATATTAGTTCGGCAGACTCTACCGAAACGGAATTTTATGCGGAAGTTCCTGTTCCCTGGGATGCCCCTGGGTGAGCACACAAGGGACAGGATTTTAAAAGCTCACATACAAAAAGCAAAAATGCTTTTGCAATGATTGCTCCAGAATGATAAGCTGGCAAAGATTTTCGCATATATCGTACCGTTGTACGGTATACCGAATTGCGGTATATTTACTTGTGGCAATACAATCGTTTTCTAATAGAGCTGTAGAGGCCTTCTTCAAAAAAAGGCGCATTAGGAAAGCGAGTTGATGGGCTCAATTTCAAGGCATCCTACGTCGAAAGCTCGATGTAATGCATTAATGCAACTTGCCTCTTCTTTAGGGACAAGCCCGCAATTCTGGTTGAACGCCCAGCAGGCGGTAGACATCTACGCCGCAGAGAAGAATATCAAACACAAACCCGCACCAGTAGTAACATTACGCTGATCGTTCGCCTTTTATAGCTATCCCCTCAGCAGTAACCATCATCCGTGAACGGCGACATTTCTCCGTATCCGCAAACCTGCGCCAATTGAGCGTCGATTGGGATTCTTACGGAATCTGCACAATCCCGCCCGAGGTGATTGCGCGGCGGCTGGCAGAGGATGCGCGTCAATCAAGAAGTCC
Organism: Spirochaetales bacterium; assembly: GCA_018644745.1. The sequence goes on along the minus strand of JABGPX010000416.1, from coordinate 13,230 downwards.
CGTGAGTCAGCTAGTGCTTTATTTTTTCACCCAAGTGTACCCGGAATAGGTGATGGTGTCTTTGCCCGCGATATTGGCAAATGTAATAGTTTCACGGGCTCCGCGGCCAAAACCAAGGATGATAACCTCATTATCATTCTTTGGGTCCAGCGTCAGACCCATTTCCTCAAAGAACAGAAAACCATTATTCATTTTCAGGGTCATATCACCGGTTTTGGGAAAATCAGGGCTTTCTGGAATGAGTTTGTATTTCCCAATACGATTTCGCCAAATGTCTGAAATTTCCTCGGGAAAGATCTCTTCTCCCATGGGAAAATAGATAAAGTCTTTCAATTTGATAAATACAATTTTCTTTCCATCAATATTCTTTATCCCCATCTTTATTCTATCCAAGGCGTCAATTTTTATCAGTCCTAAGATCTTTCCATCAAGTTGAAACCAATCATCGCCTAAAGGAATAAAGTTAACAGTCAAGCCTTTGAAATTGGAGATTAGATTATTGTTTTCTACTTTTACGTCGAGTATGCCAAATCGGGTAATACAATATAAACCCTCGTAGGCTTGAATCTGTTGCGGCGTGAGATTTGGAGGCGATTCTCTCTTTGGGGTAAGACCGGTTTTTAGTTCTAGAGCTTTTCTCAAAACTACGTTGAGTATATCATCGACGACATCCTCCCCTTCCAGAGAGTTTGTAGCGATAACAACACCTAACCCATGGTCACGAAGAACACCCATAGAGCTGAAAAAGAAAGCGGTTCCGCCATTGTGTCCGGCAAAATTGCCGGCGTACTCCATTCCGTCGCGGAAGAGCATATAATTGAGTCCTTGAGGAAAACCTCCATCGAACGCTATGTGGTTATTTTGAACTGAATACATCTCTGCCATCGAAGATTCGGAAAGAATTACTTGTTCATTATAACGCCCTTTCCCAAGCATCATTTGTATAAAATGGGTCATGTCCATAGTGCTGCTGTTTAATGATCCCGCGGGGAGATTGCGTATGAATAACTTATGTCCTTCTTTCATATTCTCATATGGAAGCGCAGCCACTGCATCTAAATCTTTCCGAGCATAAAGAGGAACAAACGAAGCGGTATCCATATCCAGTGGAATAAGAATCTTTTTCTTCATATATTCGGCAAAGTCCAAGCCGCTAACCCGTTCGATTATTATACCCAATAGAGCTACGCTCATATTGTTATATGCATGCACTTGTTCTGGAGGAAAGGCAGCATAGAGATCTCTATATAAGCTAACAGTGGTGCGGAAATTATTAGGTATATACTCGGACCCCATCATCCCTTTGCGAAAATCTCCTTGCAGACCGGAATGATGAGTCATTAGGTTACGTACTGTGATCGCGTTTGTGACTTCAAATCGCGTTTTATAAGTAAATTCGGGGATATAAACGGTAATGGGATTGTCCAGATCAACCAAGCCTTGTTCGACTAATTGCATAACAGCGGTAGCTGTAAAAACCTTGGATAAGGAGCCCATTTTAAAAATAGTATTTTCGTCCACCTGCCTATCGGAAGCTTTATCCGCCATTCCAAAATTTCCGGCCCAGACAACCTCATTTTCATCCAGAAGGGCCACACTCAGACCAACCAGGTCATTATTTTTCATTTCCTTTTCAATGTACCATTCCATATACTCTTTCAAGTACTCATAATCCTCCTCTCCCGCCGGGACGAGGGGGGGAGAGGGAGTGGCACAAGCGATAAGAAAAACTAGTAGACTAGATAGAAAAAGAGCGGTTTTTAGTAGAATTGTATTTTTCATATATACCCCTTACTTTTAAACGTATGGTCGCGTATACCAGTATTACTCAAAGTATTTCAAATGCCGGAAAAAGAAGGCCGTTTGCAAAAGTACCCTACACTATATCTCCGGGCACAATCATGCGTAAAACTGATTAAGTGACAAACCAAAACTTTGTCGCCAAAACAGGTCGTGAATGTTTGCATTTCATGATTCGAATATTAAGAAACTCACCATAATTTGTCGCCCTGTCCTATAGGGATAGCCCTTTTTATTATGAAGCCTCTTCTCCAGTTTTAACGGTTCAAAAGTATGGGATTTCTCAGCGCAAAATATCAGTCAATATGGAATTAGCGCTTTGATGTCAGGAGTTGGAAACACATCGGTAGTCAGGGCGTTCTTTCCTTGATAACTGTGTATTGCTAAAACATGTCTGTAACAGGACTTATTCCTCATTGAACACTAATTGCCTTTGAATTGCTCCTTGACAAAAAAAAATTCCGGGAGTAGTTTGCTATCTACATTTTATTAACTTAACGATATGACATAAAAAGGACGACGGTCAGCATTCGCGATCATGTTGAGAGGTTTAGGCGTCGCCATTAGCTGACTTGGTAAAGATGCCAAAAGAATAAACATGTTCCTAGCAACCAACATCGGGTTTACGAGCTAATTCTCAGGTCAGTAGGTGGACCAACACAGCCTTAGGAAGTCTTTTGTTATTATATTAATCCAAGATAAATAATTCACGGAAAATAATGGATGGCGACTTGGGAAAATTGAGAGCTCATATGTATTTACCTATGTTGTTCAAGCATGTAATCCTACGCCCAATAAGGGATTACTGCATTTTAAAATTGCTCTGGTTGGAATTAGTAGAGACAATTATTATATGAAAATATTTTTTCTTATAGGTATTTCGCAATCATTATTTTTAGCACTACTTGTTTTTAGTAAAAAGAAAAGTTCCCAGGCTGATAACATACTTGCTTTCTGGTTTATTTTATTGGCTCTTAATCTGCTAGACTACTACTTTTCCAAATCTGGGTTTGCTTTGAAACATCCTTATTTGCTAAGTGTGGGAACCTGTATCCCTTTATTACACGGCCCCATTTTGCTTATTTATATTCAATCTATGGTGAGAACGAAAGCCAGGCCCAAATGGCACTACTTATTACATTTTATACCTTTTATAGTTTTTACAATCTACCTTGCATTCGATTTCTATTTTTTAGATTTGTCCGGAAAACTGGCTTTCTATGAACAGCAAAATGTAAACCCGAATTCATTCATAAGAGCTCTTGTTTTGTCAAAAATTTTAGCCGGACCAATTTATGTTCTTTGCTCTTTTTACTTGCTACGAAAGCACAAAAAAAACATAGTAAACGCCTTTTCTCATACTGACGGTATTAACCTCATCTGGTTAAAGTATGTTCTGGGAGGAATCGGATTTACCTGGTCTATAGTGTTATTCACCAAAATATCAGCAAATTTCAGCAGTGCGATCGCCGACATGGATGATAATCTTATCTATATTTCATTAACTGTGGTTATTTTTATCCTGGGTTATTTTGGGATAAAACAGCAAGCAATCTATTCAAACATCTCTTTGGCAAAAAAGGAATTTAAAGCCAAAACATCGGCAAAAAACCGCTATAGTAAATCGGGACTGAACGAATCAGATTCTCTAGAATACCGAAATCGACTACTGGATTTCATGGAAAATAGAAAGCCATATTTAGATGGCAAAACCAGCTTAAGAGAAATAGCCGAGGATTTGGATTTATCAGTCAACTATCTTTCTCAGGTAATTAACGAACAGCTAAAAAAGAGCTTCTTTGATTTCATAAACGAATACAGAGTAAATGAAACAAAAAAGAGATTTCAACATTTTGACTATAAACATAATACAATCTTAGAAGTTGCATATCAAAGCGGTTTTAATTCAAAATCGTCCTTCAATGTTGTTTTTAAAAAACATACCGGTCTGACACCTTCCCAATATATCAAGAATAAAACTACGTAATCGGACGTTGTAGCAAAGGAGTTTCCTCGTGGAGCCTATTTGTGTCGATGCTTTTCGGCCAATAGTCCGGCCAGGACGGATTGCGGGGAATTGAAGCCGGCATAGCTACTCGGCAAAAACATTTTATCATCTTGGTACACGCGGGGTGAAAAGGTCATCGTTGTTTAATGCGAATGCTTGTATCCGTCAATTCTTCCCCACCGGGTTGACCGGTTCATTTTCGGCGGAAATGTTCCAAGGTAATAAGTCGCTCCACTCTCCTGCGTTGTTCATACTAGGCGCCTCTCGGCGCTCATGCCAGCGCAGGGATGCAAAGCATAGTCGAGACTGCCAAGGCCAATAATCTCGATCCGTTCCATTTCATGCATCGTCTGTTCGCAGAACTGCCGGAAGCTGACACCGAAGAAAAACTTGAAAAGCTTCTGCTATAGAATATGAAGGGAATCCCGCACTACAAACTCAAAACGCGTGAGATTCGACGCTTACAACTCACCTATGCATAGCTGCAATTATAGGCTGTGTTCCAGAAAAATTCACTTGATCGGCCAGCCTCCAGAAATAAAGAACTCTGAGTCGGTGGCAGAAAGGTCGGAGAAAACAGTATCTTTAGATTGTCTTTAGATAATGGCAGTTCGCTCCTAAAGCTTTCCTGTTATCAACAAAGAGAAAATCACATATATTCCAATAGTTCTAATTGATCCATGCACAATACATGACATCCAAAAGGATTTGAAAATCTTATTATAGCCTGGGAAAATCCAATCTCTCAAAATGATTTGCGAAGGAAATTCCCAAGGCTGGTGCAGATGATAAAGTGTAAAAAACATTGCGTTTGCCAGCCAATCCCATTTACCGAACACTCCCTTCATTTTAGGCAATAACACACCTCTAAACAGCAACTCCTCCCCCAAAACATAATTGAACAGTACCCACGGGAAAAGCAGCGCTAAAAGCCACCATTGGTCCAGTGCCACCCCGGAGAGTTTTTCAAGATTGGCATAATCTGGTACGGATATAGCCGGTAACGCCTTCACCCATAGTTTATCCAACACACCAAGAGGCCCAATCCGATCCCATGCAAAAAGAGCTACAGCTCCAAGAACAGCCCAAAGGTAAAGCTTCTTCGAAGAAATCCCTGTTTTAGGATGGATTGGGTGATTCATCCACAGCCTTTTTTTCAAATTTTTCCAGGCGAAGGGAACAACCTCTTGCTTAAGAATGATAAAGGAAAGAAGTCCCTGCCAAAATAGGCCGAAAACTACCAACGGCATAAATAATAGTCCAGGTTCCACCTCGACTCGCGGGATGAGAAAAGGCACAATTACCCAGGTTATCAGCCCCATAGGCAAAGCAGCTGCGATCCATATAGTGAATATTTTTATCAAACTATATTGCTTGTCTGTTTCTGATCTTTCAGTCTCCGTTTTTATTTGAAGTAATTTCGCACTCATTTTAATTCTCCTTAAGAAATTTTTGAAACCAAACTCCGGCTTCCGATGGGTATACAATTAAATATCTGATACACCATTTGGAAGATATATGTTGTGAGCTTCTTTAGTTCTTATGATGAATTCTAAGTAAATTACTAATAGTTGTCGTCCATTCGTATAAGAATAGACTTTTTTCAAAAGGTTTAATCGTTAATTTTTGCTCAACATGTCGCGCCACTGCAACAAAGCAATCATAAACAACGCATTACAGGTTTCGCATTGCAACCCTCCTGGACGGCATATATTGCATTGCGTTTGTTGACATAGTCGTTATTATATTTAGCGCAATCAACAATGTGATGAGCCGCATTACAGGCAAAGTGCGGCCACAAGTGACTGTGAAGGAGAATACCGGTTGAGCAAATACCACAGGCATATCAGAATTCCAGGTGCTTCTTAGCTCGACACATCCTCTTGGCTCAATTCCCCAACAAGCTTTTTGGTGACCTGACCCGCGGCGACCGAATGGGAAATTATTCCCCGGAATCCCGCCAGTCGTATCGGCAAGCTGCCGGACCGCGCATCTCGTCGAACAACTGCCATGTCTGCTCGGAAATCGCAGTCGGTGTTACCGGCGGCGCACCACATCCAGAACGGAATGATCTTCAAGGAACGGAACTCGAGCGTGAGATCCTTGAGCATGTCGAAAACCATTCAATAGACCTGATGCGCCGCTATAATATCGAAAATGAAAGTATTTCCACCAATACCTTCCGGTGCGACGCAACACGCGCTAACCTTCCTACCGAGACGGGTTGGGCCCGCAGCGATGAAGAGGCCTCGGCGCTGGCCGAAGTTCATGCAGCCTCATTTGGATCTGCCTGGACGCCGGATCTGTATCGAAAAGTGATGGTTATTCGATAATCCGTAAATCGATTCCCGGTTTCTGATTATTCTTCGACCGGTGAACCACCGTCCGTATTCGGCGGGATCTGGTATCGGGGCGTTTTGCATCGACAATCCAGGATGAGTACATCAGTTTCACGCTGTTGGAAAATGCCGAAAAGTTGACAAACGCCTCCGGGTCTTTTTTCAGGGCTGCGATCAGTTCTTCCGGAACTTCCGGAACCTTTTTTGATGTGTACGCCGACTGCCCCCTGCCATTCTGCTTCGCTTCTTCGATTTTCTCAAGCCCGGCTTCGGTCATACTGCCCCGCTCAATAAGACTCTCTGCTTTTCGCCGGTTGATTAACGACCACGGACTGCTCTTCCTCCGCGGCGAAAACCGCTGAAAAAAGGTATTCTGGTCCCGGCTGCGCATTTTGCCGTCTATCCAGCCGAAACAAAGGGCGATATCCAGAGCCTCGTCATAGATCATACCGGGAATCTCGGCCTTTTTCTTCTTAATAACCAGCCAGCCCTCGGGCGCGGACGAACCGTTTTCCGCAAGCCATCCATTCCACTCTTTGCTGGTCAAAAAAACCAGCGGCTTCTCATAGCTTCCGTTCATTGCATTTCCTCAATAATACAATACACTATCGGCGTTAATTCGCCGAGAATATCCGCTCCACGCCAAGCGATCCTACAACCTCTGCCGATGGGCATATCATACCAGTCGAAGAGAGCTGATCAAGTGAACGAATCATAGTGGAAATACCGCGACGCTGGAAGCATACTTGAAGAAACCCATACCAGAGCCTATCATGCAGGCTCAAGCTTTCGCAAATACTATCTGTCTCCGCGAAGCAAGAGGATAAAATGCTGTCGGGAAAAGAAAACCTCCGCCGAACTATCGAGTTCGCCAGCCCCGCATATCTACCATGCGCTTTTGATCTGAATATCGATTGGATACAGGAAAACGACCCGAAAAAGCTTGAAAGAATACATGAACTGCGGAGCCGGGCACCGTCGGATGTCCTTGGTGGACTAGGCGGCACGCTAAACAAAACAGCCGCGGAAACTGCAAACGGCATTGTTCAGTGGGTTGATGAATGGGGTACCGGATGGACCGATGACGGCCATGGGGCGAAAACAGACAAATACCCGCTGCAGGATGGATACACACGAAGCACCGTATGGTTCACCCTCTTCGAACGAATGTGGATGTTGAGAGGATTTGACAATCTACTCATCGATCCATACATCGATGAAATTAATTTTTTCCGTCTGCAGAAAATGGTGCTGGACTACAATCTGGCGATAATCGATCAATGGATCACACGGGGAGTTAATGTGCAAGGCACCATGGTCCGTGGGACACCTGAAGATGTGAAGCGGGAAATTCATCATCTGGTAAAAGTGCTCGGGTGCTTTGATGGCGGATATATCGGCGGAACCAGTCACAGCATTATGCCGGAAACTCCTCTCGATAACATCATCGCTATGTATGAGGCTTTTGATGAATACACCCTTCACTAGTTAACAAGGAGATAATTGAAATGAGCGATTTTCCAAAACACGACTATCACATGCACACTAAATATCTGGGCTGCGCCAATGCCACGATGGAGATTCCCGCGATCATTGAAGAGTGCACGCGCATCGGAGTAACAACCCTCGGAATAACGGACCACTTGAATTCATTCGACAAACTGCCGCTTCACACTCCAATTAAAAATGACCTCCTGGTAAGCAACTCAGAAATTGATATCTATCTCGGAGTAGAACTCAACTTCACCGGCTATGATCAGGATTTTGCATATAACAAGGAAACAAAGGATGAACTCGGCTTTCAATTTGCCATCGGGGGAATCCACGGCACTTATGTGGACACATACAACCTGGATAAAATCGTAGAAATCCAGCACCGTCATCATCTGGCCACGTGTGCCAATCCACTCGTCGATGTGCTGGTTCATCCTTACTGGTTCGGCAAAGGGGAATTCGAAAAAAACGGGTGGCCCTGGTTCGACTCAATGCTGGCTGTTCCCGCAAGCTACGCACGAGAACTTGGCAAAGCGGCAATGGAAAGCGGTACGGCTATAGAGATCAACGGTTGCGCAAATCTCGAAAATGCGAATTACAGCGAAAGATACGTCGAAGAATATATCGAGTATCTGGCAATTATCGCGGCAGAAGGAGCGTTGTTCTCAACAGGGTCAGATGCTCATGATGTCGGTAGGCTTAGAACAGTTACCGCCGCATGGGAAGTTGCGAAACGAATCGGACTAACCGCCGAGCGGATGTGGCATCCAAAGGGAACCGCTCTTAACAGACAGACTCCTTCAACGCCATAAGCCCGGCATAATCGACGAAATCCGAGCTTTCGAATCCCAACTCTTTCAGTACATGCAGGCAACGGTATCCGCTGCCCATCTCTCCCAGATTGTGGGCATCGCTATCGAGGGTAAACTTCACGCCGGCTTCCCTCGCGATGGAGTACATTTTTTTCATGAACTCGAGAGATCGGGAATTAGCATGAAACTGATAGGCGGTTATTTCCGCCGCCTTGCCGCTTTCCTTCATTGCGGTGAAAATCTCCCGCAGTTCATTATCACCAAGTAAAGACATAATCCGGCGATGCTGATCTACATCTCCCGGGTAATAAAATGGATGGGCGATAATATTCGCGTATGGCTCCTTCGCCATTTCCATGGTAATTCTGCCGATATAACGGGCTTTCTCCGGGTCTGTCGCGGACACCATGTGCCATGCAAAATGATGGCCAAGGAGCAGGTAATCGAGGTTTTGCGGATCTGCCTCCTTATCAAAAGAATATCTGCCGCCGTCGAAGTAATCCGCTTCCCAGCTGAAAAGAACTTTTAGATCCCACTGAGTATTATTAATAGAATCGCGGAGCTCATGATGAGCCTCACGGCCGGTATTCTTCTGATCGAATCCTAACGCTCCTTCGCTACAGACATGAACATGATCGGTCAGACCTATCTCCCTTATTCCCAAACCATGGGCGATAGTGGCGATATTCTCGACCGTGCAAAGATCCGGTGTATCAAAACTGGCTTTTGTATGAATATGGAAATCACTTCTCACGGTATCAAGCAGACTCATAGTTTACCTCTTTCAGATGCTTTACCAGCCTGGCTCCTCTGGGAGTATTGCATCCTGCCGGGAATCTCACAATACTACTCTCAGCGAACTGCCCCGCGAATCCGGGGTCAGCAAAGGAGATTATCGTGGAGCTATTTTTTGAGTCGAGAAGCAATATCAAAGCAACCGGCGGCAAGATGATTTTTGAGCAAGCAAAACCCGAAATCACGGCTGAACCAGTGCTCGGACCGGACAGCCTTGCCGACGGAGCGGGAACATCAATTTACGGTACGGTACTTCGCGATCAGGGCGTGTATCGCATGTGGTATCAGGCCTGGCCCAAAGATTGGGACGGCAGGGATATTTCCTATGTCGGATATGCAGAATCTGAAGACGGTGACACGTGGAAGAAACCCTCTCTCGGGCTGGTTGATCATGGAGGAACATCCAATAACCTGTGCGACCTGGGTTTTCATTCTCCCTCTGTATATATCGATCCAAAGGCATCGGGAGATTTTCGATATCGAGGCACCGGTTATGTCCAGCCAGGCGGAGTCGGGGCACCAAAAGGCATAACAATACGGGGTTACTATACCGCCCATTCAGCCGACGGTATTCATTGGCAACTCGACAGCAATCTTCCCACTTGGCCAAACGGCGATGTTATCACTTCGATTTACCACGCCGGACAGGAAAGGGCGATTGTCTCACTCAAACGGCACCTGAGAATTGGGGGAATACCCCGACGGACGATCTGGAACGCCGAACAGCTTGATGGTGAGTGGTCACAGGACTGCGCGGCGCTTCTCCCGGATGAGTTCGACGACACATCCGCTATCTCGAGGGGCTTTGTCTCCGGTGACTACTACGGCATGGGAATGATGGCCGCGGGACAAGGCACGGTAGGTTTTATCTGGCAATTCCGTCATTCCATGCCGAGAACCGCCGAGAGAGGTTACGGCGTTTTCGGCAATGTCGATGTAAGTCTTGCGTATCAGGAGGGTCGAGGCCACGCATGGCATCATTCTCCCGGCCGGAAAGATTTCATTATACACGGGGAAACCGATTGGATGAAAGGCGGCATTTACACGTCATCATGCCCGGTAGACGCAGGAGACAATCAACGTCTCTATTTCAGCGGCACGCCGTACTCTCACGGCTGGTATCTCGACAGCACATGGCAGCGTAGAGAAGACCGGCGGAATCAGATGCTTGATCAAGGATTCGCGTTTATAGGATACGCAAGCTGGAAAAGAGATCGTCTTTTTTCCTACCGCGCCGACCCGGACGGCACAATCGATTTTGAAATTCATGTTGCTTCTGAAAGATCGGAGCTCTGTCTCAACTACGCCGCGGAGAAAATCGGCGGCATTCGGGCAGAGATAGTCGATCAAGAAGGATTCGAACATACAACGTCTATCCCATTAACGGGTGACGAGCTGAGCTCGCCGGTCCGATGGAAAAGCGGGAATGCCCTTCCTGCACGTTCCGGCGAGAACCTGCTCATTCGGCTCCACGTCGAGCAGGCTTCAATTTACAGCTTTGAGGTAAGGCCCATCGCTTGACGATTCTCGTAATGGATCATAGTCTGTGGCGATGAAAGCAAAAGCTGTTATTTTTACCGGACCGAGCGCTGTAGAATTCGGCGAAGTTTCGTGCCCTGATCCTGGCGATCACGATGTGGTGGTGGAAACGAGCACCTCCTGGATCAGCAACGGGACCGAAGGCTCCTTTTTACGCGGAGAAAGAATAGAAGGTGATGTCGCATATAGAAACGGTGACCCGTGGCCGTTTCCCATCGTGGCGGGTTACCAAAAAGTTGGTGTGGTAAACCATGTCGGGAAATCCGTAACCCGGTTGAAGGTTGGCGATGAGGTTTTCGCGACGATCGGTTATGTCGAAGGTCTGTTTGAAAACTATGGCGGCCAGCTGTCGCTCTCGGTAAGCAACGAAGAGCAAGTATTCAAAATTCCCGGTGAGGAAGAAACCGGAATCCCAGCGGATGCATATTCCGGACTGGTACTTACCCAGGTCGGGTACAACTGCGGAGCCAGACCGCCGGTCGAGATAGGTAATATCGCGGTGGTGTTTGGTGACGGCATGGTCGGCCAATGGGCTGCCCAGACGCTGTGGTGGCGCGGAGCCCATGTTATCCTTCTCGGCCGCCACGACGATCGCCTGGCCCGCTTCGTGGAAACCGGAAATCTCCATGCCGGTCGAAAGACCATCAACACGTACAGAGATTCCTGGGAAGAAGAGCTCGCATCTGCGCTCGACGGCAAATCCGTTGATGTCTTTGTCGATACCGTCGGGAGCATTGATGCTATCAACAGCTTTCTCCCTAACATGAAACGGTTCTCCCATGTAATCTCGGCGGGATTCTATGGAACAGAAGATCTGCTCGCGCTTCAAGCGCTTCGAAATTTTGAAATAGGGATCGATCTGGTATCCGGTTGGCAGACCGGCAGGTTGGAGGAAACCCTGGAGCTTGTGAGTCGGAATATTCTCGAAACACTTCCCCTGGTAACACATCGCTTCCCGGCAACCGAGGCGGCGGATGCATGGAAATTGATTGAAGAAAAGGCGGACGGCGTACTCGGCGTTCTGCTCGATTGGGAGGGAATACAATGAAACAGCTTATTTATAAGAATCCAGGCAACGCGGTGCTTGAAGACGCCCCCGTCCCATCCCCCGGACCCGGCCAGGTGGTTGTAAAGGTACTCGGGGTAACTACCTGCCCTCATTGGGACCTTCATATGATGGACGGCATCCCTATGTTTCCCGGTGCCCCCTTGGACTATCCCCTGCCCCCCGGCAAACCCGGTCATGAGGGCATGGGTGAAGTCGTGGAGATCGGCGAAGGTGTACAAAATCTGCGCCCGGGAATGCGGGTTGCCGCCTGGAGAGATACCGGAAGAATCGAGGAGCCCGGCTGGTACGCCGAGTATGTCGCTTTCGGAGAAGAGGATCTCTTACCGGTTTCAGATTCCTTCGCTCCGGAGCAGATAGCATCGCTGGAATTGGCCATGTGTGTGCAAGTCAGCTTCGATACTCTTCATCAGCAGGACCTGGTAGCTGGTAAACGCTTTGCGGTAGCCGGTCTCGGGCCGGCGGGCCTCGCGGCGGTTCAGATGGCACGTGCCTATGGGGCGAAAGAAATCGTAGGAATAGACTTGATAGAAGAGCGACGAGAAACCGCAGGGAACCTTGGTGCCGATCACCTGGTCGATCCGTCGGATGCGGATGCACTTCCCGCCGAGCGGCGTACCGCATCCGCTGTCGACTCAGCTATAGACTGCACCGGCCTCAAAGTATCAATTGAGTATCTCATGGACAGAACTAAAGACGCAGTATGCATATTCGGCGTACTGAGAGAGGATGTTGTTTTCGGATCGCGTCACTGGTCAGGCCTTTCACTCATTGGTTATGGCGATCACAACCTGGGAGCTGCCAAACGGGCCCTCGACCTCATCAATTCAGGGAAACTAGATTTAGCGCCCCTTGCCACACGTACACTTCCGCTTTCTGATTATGCTGAAGGTGTCGAGCTGCTCCGGCAGAAAAAAGCCGTAAAAGTTTGCTTTATCCCTTGATATAAGCTTTCCAGGGATTCCAATAGTATTGGTTCCAGCCGTTCTTTACATCTGCGGCGTCGCTGTCCGGGACGTTGGCGTGAATCATCTCAAGTTCCGTACCGGTATCAATCGGTCGAAAAATAAGAATAAGCACCGAATCCATATCTTCCTTTGGCCAATCGCTGCTGCGCCAGGTCTGGACAAACATGCTGTTCTTCTTCGCCAGCAACGTCTTACCTTTGAGGCTTCCGCCATATGCCGAAAAAGACGCTCCCGCTTCGGTACTGATCCGGGCTTTGCCGCCGATCAATTCGGAATGCAATTTCGAGTCGGTATAGAAACGATACAATTTCCCCGGCGGTACGGTGAACTTCACTTTCTGCTTTATTGTCACAGGCATATTATTTCCTCCTTTCTAACTTATATAAAGATAGCCATTATCTTTTGAAAT
>JABGPX010000592.1 GCA_018644745.1 Spirochaetales bacterium | reverse complement strand
CGGTAACATGACAGAAACAGGAGAGCAGGTGCTGTATCCGGCATGCCAGGCGGGTATCACCGCCCTTCTCGTCGGCAAAATTGACGCGGCCCGGAAAGCCGGCAGATGGGTGGAACGGCTTTGGGATTTGCAGCCGGACGCCGCCGCCAAACTCCATCATGTTTACACGCCCGCGTCGGGAGTTGTCACCGATTTCCCGCAGGAGGAAGCGGCTTTGTATGTTACAAGAAAAGACCTGCCTTGGCAGTTTCATTACAACGGAGGGATTGCAGCCGCCTTCCTCACTCATCTCTATATGGCCACCGGCGAATTGAACTGGCTCGAGTCGGCCAGGCGGTATCAGAATTTCTCGATGACTACAGATGAATGTCAGTTTGAGTCAATGCAAACCTGTAAATCCGGCTGGGGTTCCGGACTGCTGTACGCGGCCACGGGCGAGAAGGTTTATCTGGATTGGACGACGAAAATGGGCGACTGGTTTCTCAAACACCAGAAAGATGACGGGCATTGGGAGAACACAAAATTCTGGACACCTGAACCGACGTTGTCAAAAAACATCGAAATTACCGCCGAATTTGTTATGCACCTGACCAATATTACAACTTATCTCGGAAGCCCGGGCCCCAGCTGATCGAGGGGAAGCTTCCCGGCGAGCTCCAGACCAATCTTCTCAAACTCCTCTGAATATCCGATGGCATCGAGTTTGTCTTTCTTCTTGGAAAGCTGGGTATCAAGACGATAACATTCAAAGTTGTCTCGATGCTTCTCTACATACTCTGCAGCAAGAACCTGGCTTCTCGTGGACTCCCGCCTGGCTTGAGCAAAGTAGTCGAGAATCTCTCCAAAGAAACCGACTTTTTTCGCCTTTCTATAAGTCATTGTCTTCATATAACTGCCGCAGCCGAGGGAGAGAATGAAAACCCCCTCCTCGTCCCAGTTATTGGCCATGCACTCATTCATATCAAAACCCAGAGTACAGTTGTTTATCCCCTGCCCGCCGTCCTGAAAAACCGCGCCGGTTCTCGGCGCTTCGGAACCGTCTGGCTGATAGATCTTCCATTGATAATCCGGTACTCCTATTTTACCAAAATAGAGAGCCGCCGATAGAGCCGACCAGCTGATTACATCGACAAGTCCATGCGCAGCGTCGCTATCATGCCACGATTTGATAAAGTGGGTTCTCCCCGAACATAAATTGAACGCCGTCGCCATATAGCGGGTGTGCAGATCGGCCATGGTTTTGGATCCGACAACACCCTGCAATTTTTCGATAAAGGGGGTTCGGTCATACTTTGCTCTAAACCAATTCCAGGGCAGCACAGGGTTTCGTTTTCTGAAAAGACGCGGTCCGTCATCGACATACAGCTTCCTGATCCATTCTGCCGGAACGCCTGCAGCCAGGGCACCGCCGATGATTGACCCGGTGGATGTACCCGTTATCAGGTCGAATACATCGGAAATTTTCTTTCCCGTCTCTTTCTCGAGAGCACTGCATATGACCGCCGGGATAATTCCCCGGATACCGCCGCCGTCAATCTGAAGTATTCGTTTCATAATTTTACAATCTAACCTCCACCGTAAAACATCTAGGACCGAGAACAAACGATACCTCCGCCGAATCATCGATGGCTCTTCTGTGCAGCCGCGGAATAAGCAAACCGTAAAGAGAACCAATCGCGGCGCCGGCTACAGCATCAGTAATAAAGTGATTCCCGGACAATATCCGAAGTCCGCTGATGGTCACCGCCAATGTGTACCCCGCGGTTACCAAAGGGATTCTCCATTTCGCGTCAGGATAGTCTACGGATAATGTTGATAGGAGAAATGAGGCCCCCAGAAAGGCGTACGCTGTGTGGCCGGACGGGAAGCTGTTGAAGTAATCATCTTCCTCACCCGAGGGAATCGGACCGGCATATGTATAGGGCCGATAACGCGTTACCGCGGCCTTCAGCAAATCTTTCGTCCCGGCTGTGAGAAGAAAAGCCTCCGCGTACATAACCCCATAGGTCAATAGATCATTCACATTTCCGATGTGATCTATCACAGAAACAACCGGCAGCAAAAGCGCAGCAAATACACCGACTGTGCTTATATCATCCATCGCTTTTCCATACGGGAAGATGAGAAGAGAATCTAACGGATTGATCTCGTCAGACGGCATTGGCGTCCCGGGCTCTCCATCGATCAATACAGAAGGAATATAGACTCCCAGGGCGCTGACGCCGATGATGCTGTCAATAACCGGATCAAGGCTATATTCGCTATCCGCAAACGCAGCGAAGCAGATCGCCGTGAGATATATGAGCAGGCAAGCAATTTTTTTCAAACCGATTCTCCGCCTCCCAGAAGAGAGTACCACTCCACATGGCGCAGGTATACTCACAGTCGCTCCATACTGTTTTTCACTCCCGAGAAAAACGCACCGTCTGCGTTGGGAATATATACTCTGATACCTATGGTGCCATGGTGTTTTTCGTTAATTGTTTGAGCCGGGTGCAATCATCAAGAAGACATATCATTTCCGTTTTTCCCGAGAGCATCCGCTGGACTCCTGACGTGGATTCCCGGTCTATTCATCACGTGGGTGTAAATCATCGTCGTTTTCACGTCTTTGTGTCCTAACAATTCTTGTACGGTGCGAATATCCGAACCGGATTCCAACAAATGTGTGGCAAAACTGTGGCGGAATG
>JABGPX010000493.1 GCA_018644745.1 Spirochaetales bacterium | reverse complement strand
ACCAGCACCACTGCGAACAGCAGAATTGCCACGATGAGCCTAAAGCGTCGCTGATTTCTCGGCACAATATGGCCATCCATCATGATGAACTGAGCTTCGTGCCAGATATTCATCAATGCGATTATGAGAGCGAAAATGCTAAAAAAGCTAATAATGATAAACAGCGCGAAGCCTTTGTATTCAATCCGCATAAACCACGAAGTAATGATAAACGCGATAAAGCCAAGTACCAGGAATGCAATTACCAGCTTCTTTACCGCTTCGGTTGCTTTAAGAGATGCACTGCCTTCATGCATATAACTGTTATAAATTTCCCGGGTTTTCTTGTCGGGTTTGTCCTGAAAAAACTTCAGAAATATCTCACGCTCCCGCAGCCGTTGATGAATGAAGTAGGACAGAAACCATTGAGCTCCGAGTAATACCGTTGGAAGCCATATTTTTACTCGGCCTATACGAAAGTCTCCCCGGAATACCTCTCCATGGAAAAGCAGGATAAAAAACAAACTGAATGCCAGGACAAAGACGAACTCCCTAAGCCGCGGCAGTATGCTTGCTATCCGCTCTTTATAAAGCAGGTTGCCGGTAATTGTCTCTGACATTCCGACGAGAAGCATGAGTACGAAGTACATGGGCGGAAAAACAGCCGGTCCTGACTGTAAAATCATGCTGTTGACAAATACCAGCAGCAGTGTCGTGAGAAACCAGAAGGGTATGAATATCGTCAGTAATGGATGGACGAAAGATGTATAGAACTTTAGCCGTACAGAATCATTCATTGATGGTATCCTGCCCCGATTCCTTGATCGATATAACTCTTAATGCGCCTTTGACAAAATCCTCGTCCCGTCTTTCGGATGAAGATTCGAGTTGAAGGACGTGTATATTCGTTCCCTTCCTGGTGGCCGCGATAAGTGTATTTGCTTGATTTTCCCGAATACGCGGCGACACAACCATTACGCGGGCACCCATGGGTATCGACGCTCCCGACTGAAAGAGAAGATTGTTGAAATCGGCACCGCCTTTTCGAGGCTTAAGAGTAGCTATTACTTCCAGGATTTCCTGAGCGTGCTCATAACCGGATTTGCTTTGAACTCTTATGATACCTTCTTCATTTCCTTCCTGTTCGTTCGCCGCACCGGAGGTTATAAACCCTATTTCCTGTTTGAGATTGGCAAAGTAAAACGCCAGCGAGGCCGATACCTCGGCGGCCCGCTCTACCAGCAGGTTACGGTAGCGCACCGGATAGTCGTCTACGCTGAAGTTGAGAACGATGAGCACCGGGAAATATAAAGTGGAATCAAACTCCATGGTAAAGAGCTTGCCGGTTTTCGCTGACGCTTTCCAGTTGATCCGTTTCATATCATCGCCGGGCACATATTCTCTCAAAGAGCGGAACTGGGTGACGTCTTCGTACATTTTGTTGTTAATATTCAAGCTGCCGGCCGGCAACCCGCGGTCGTTTTTCAGATCCATACGATAAATAGACGGATATACAAGAACCCGGAGCCGCGTGTCGACCCGCTTTTTCCATGTGAGATACCCGAGGGGATCGCTCCCCTTCATCTGCACAGGCCCAAGGAAAAACTCTCCCCGTTGGTGGCCTTTACAGACAAAACGTATGACCTTGGTTTCAAAAGGCCGCAGGTTTACCATGAAAGAGTGTTCTTCGGCGAAGAGCTCCCCGGTGGCGTCGTTGATGGTAAAATAGGGGATTGGAATCGGCGAAACGTTCTTCACCTCAAGTTTTATTTCCATTTCTTGGAGTTTTATTCCTCGAACAGCGGAATCGAGATGCCTTACCCTAATGAATTGCGGAATAAGCAGCACATAGATATTAATAAGTATCGCCGCGCCGATAAAAAATAAGCTGATATACCGGATGAAATAAGAAGGCGAGAAAAAGAGGAAAAACAACAATGCGATGGAGAGAATGATAAAATTTATCAGCGGGCGCTTGTTGTTCATGCGGCTCCCTTCGGAGGCGGAACGGCAACCCGTTCGAGGATGTCTTCAATCGCCGCTTCCTCTGTAAGACCCTTGAGCAGGTTTTCTGATCGAACGGTTATGCGCTTCCAGAGAACCGGGCTTACCAGGTCTTTGATATCATCGGGAATTGCTTCGTCTCTGCCCCGGATAGCCGCGACTGCCTGAGCTCCCTTGTAAAGAGCCATTGAGGCTCTCGGGGAGGCACCGAGTTTCAGACGGTTGTCGTCTCTGGTGGTCTGCACGAGGTCCATCGCGTATTCTACCAGCGAGTCATCAACCTTTACGCTCAGGATTTCCCGCTGTAGTTCAAGCACCTGCTCGGTGTTTGTAACCGGTTTGAGGTCGCTTACGGGGTGAGTTATACGTCGCTGGGATTCCATGATTTCTTTTTCTGATTCCTCCGGCGGATATCCCATTCTGGTGGAGAGAAAGAAGCGGTCTTTCTGAGCTTCGGGTAACGGGAAAGTTCCCTCGAACTCGACCGGGTTTTCCGTGGCGATTACAAAGAAAGGTTTCGGTAATTCAATAGCCCGGCCTTCTACCGTAATTCGTCCTTCTTCCATTGCCTCGAGCAAAGCAGATTGAGTTCTGGGAGTGGCGCGGTTAATTTCATCAACCAGGAGAACATTGGTAATAACCGGGCCTTCGCGGAAATCGAATTCTCCGGTTTTCTGATTGTAGATAGATACACCGAGTACATCCGCCGGCAAAAGGT
>JABGPX010000980.1 GCA_018644745.1 Spirochaetales bacterium | reverse complement strand
AGAGCATGTGGATCGATAAGGCTTCCAGGAGCAAACCGAAAAGCCTTATTCTGAAGGATGAGCAGATTACCTTTTCGAAATCCAGGGCCCGCCGGCTTATCGGGGGATTTTCGTTCACACTCCGGACAGGCATAAACCGTCTCGCCGCTTGAAAAGCGGTGAGAGCAGCTTACGCACTCGTACTCGATGTTCACGCAAGAATATCCCGGTTAAAATCTTCAATCAGATTGTCTATTGGATCGGCCAGGCTCTGAATCCTTGGCCAGTAATCCCTGTCGAACCATTGGGCGTTGAGTTCATCCAGAGTACGGCCTTGCTGTTCTATCCAGGTATAATATTTGAGATTGTGGACCCGTTTTTTTTCGAGATACGTCAGCTCGAGCATGGAATCGGTCCTCTGGCCCTGCAGAGATGCAGAGTAAGAGACCGCCGCTCCTTCCGCGGTGTAGGCTCCAAGATCGGTCCTCATTTCCTCGATTCTTGAGCCGTAGAGTTCCATGGAATCTGTAAGAATAGTAAATACGGTGTCCCTCTTATCGAGCTCGTAATATTTGGCGAATTTTATCGCGCCGAGGAGATTGCCGATTCCGGAGATTCCCAGGAGAGGCAGGTTTTGGGCCAGCTCATCGCCGATTCCGGTTTTTTTCAGATAGCTGACCCCTTCGGGTTCGTTGAAGAGTCGGAGTACTTCCATACAGTCCGTGTCATCTACAGCCACAACCATATCGGTATTTTTTACATTGTGGATCCATGGAACGTGTTTATCACCGATTCCTTCGATCCTGTGAGCGCCGAAACCGTTCTGTAGCAGTGTTGGGCATTGGAGAGCCTCCGCCGCTCCGATCCGCAGATCAGGATAAATTTGTTTGAGATAGTCTCCAGCCGCGATGGTTCCGCCCGAGCCGGTCGATGAAATGTATCCCTTCATCGAGGAAGGCGATACCGACGCTGCCGCAGCGGCGGCTTCAATAGCTTTGCCGGTTACCGAATAATGCCACAGATAATTCCCGAACTCTTCGAACTGATTAAATATGGCGATGTCATCACCTCGTTCGCGAGTGAGTTCATGGCACTTATCGAATATCTCCTTCACGTTGCTTTCGCAGCCCGGAGTCGCGATTACCTCACCCGCAATCTGAGAGAGCCAGTTGAATCGTTCCTCACTCATCTCTTCAGGCAGGATTGCTATGGAGTCGCATCCAAGGAGGGCGGAATTGTAAGCGCCTCCTCGGCAGTAATTACCCGTAGACGGCCATACTGCCTTTTGAGTGGTCGAGTCGTATTGGCCCGTTACGAGCGCCGGCGCCAGGCATCCGTACGTCGCTCCGACTTTGTGAGCTCCGGTAGGGAACCACTTGCCCACCAGCGCTATTATACGCGCGGGGACGCCGGACAGCTCGGACGGAATTTCCAGATAATTTGGGCCATTAAATCCGCCGCCTTTTTCGGTCGGCTCGTTGTTCCAGGTTATTCTGAATAAATTCAGCGGGTTTATATCCCAGAGACCGACATCACCGAGTCGCGTTTTAATGCTTTCGGGAATCGTATCCGGGTTCGTCATCTGTTTAAATGTCGGGAGCAGAATGCCTTGCTTCCTGCATTGTTCTATGTTGTGGCCGCGTTTGTCTGCATCTACATCGAGTCTGATCATTCACTTGTCTCCTCTATATGGAAAGCCTAATCACATAATCGTGGTTGTGCAACAGTTGTATTATGACTTATTGTTACTCTGAGTATTTACCATGAAAGTACATATACCGCTCGGCGAAAATAGAAACTCTCATATTGGGCTATTTTCTAACGCTTGGCCCTCTGCAAGAAAGGATTTTAGAACGCCAGGGGATGAGTCCTGGAAAATCTACGCCATGGCGTTACGCGATCTTGTTGTTTCGGGTGATTCGGCAGTTATCGTAAAAGGTCTTGCTGATGAGAATCGGCAGGTAAGGGCGATATGTGCCCGGGCCCTCGGATTCCTTCGCTCGGAGGATTCTGTCTCTGACCTTTCTGCTGCGCTATGTGGTGATGAATGGGCTACTGTACGGCTTATAACCGCGGATTCCCTCGGTATGATCTATTCAGATTACGCGATCGAATCTTTGAGATCGGCAAAAAAATCAGAAGAGGAAAATGATGTTCTCCTGCATATCGATATTGCCCTCAATAGGGATTCCGGCCGGGAGAACGACGCATTGGAGAAACTACTGAGTCTTGAAAAGGTTATGCTTGATGCAGCCCGAATTGGCGCACCGGCACCGGATTTTACTCTTCCAACGGGTGAGGGAGACTTTTTTGATCTGACCGGATATCGCGATGGAGGTGCCGTAGCGCTATATTTTCTCTACGGTGATGGCTGACCGGTTTGCGGCAGACAGCTGCAGGAGCTGCGTGACAGCTCACCGGAGTTTGAAAAGAGGAAAACCAAGATCGTATTCGTGGTACCTCATGAAGTGCAGCGGGCTCGAGCCTGGCAGGAACGGGTAGACGGCGCCTTTCCGGTTATCGCGGATGGAGGTTTCTGTGCTTCCTGCCTATATGGTGTCGCATTCCAGATGTGCATCCATACGGACACCTCAAACACGCCCGGTGCGTTCCTGATCGACCAGGCCGGGATACTTCGGTTTTCTCAAATCGGCGCGGGGCCAAGGAACTTCGCCGATCGCCCATCTATAGAAGAAGTCTTGTCAGAAATTGACTCCTGGGAG
>JABGPX010000430.1 GCA_018644745.1 Spirochaetales bacterium | reverse complement strand
GATCGATTCAGCATATCGCTTTTAACGCCGCGACGCCGGACAATGAGCGTGAACTTACTCTGCGAGTTCAGCTTCGCCGGGGCGTCTGCTACCACAGTGATGAGGGAGGCGGCGTCGCCTGGAGCCTGGGGTGGGTTTACGATCCGCGGCTTGATCGGTGGGTCATCCTTCGAGAAGAATACCTTCCGGCTATGGATGAAAAAGCTTTCCAGGCGGTTGAGCATCCGGGGGAGGACGGCACCGTCGCTGAGGTATGGTACCGGCAACGGGAAAAATGGCTGCCTGCGAAAGACACCGAAGCTCTCTACGGTCCCAAACTGCGGATTCACGAGATTGTGTCCCGACCATATTTGAATAAATAAGCAGTTACTATTTGGGGGATTTCTATGGCAAAACAACCAAACATCGTATGGATCATGGCCGATGATCTTGGTTACGGCGACCTCGGATGCTATGGGCAGGAGCTGATGCAGACGCCATGCCTCGATCGCATGGCGCAAGAAGGAATCCGCTTCACTGACTGTTACGCAGGTGCCCATATGTGCGCACCGTCGCGTGCCACCTTTCTAACCGGCAAGCATGAGGGCCACTCATCGGTCCGGGAGATCTGGTTTCGCGACGGTGATCGAGCCCATCTACATCCTCACGAGACGACGATTGCTCAGAGTCTGAGGCAGACCGGATATGCCACGGCGCTCTTCGGCAAGCACCACGCTATAGACGCGGGAATGACCCCGCATTTTGGCTTCGATTCCTACCTCCATGTACAGGATGGCCATGCCGGGCTTGGCGCGCATTTTCCGCTTTCAGTCGTATCGCAGGACGGTGTCTCAGAGATATCGGGCAATGCCGAGATCGGCAGGGGAATCGTAGAGTCCCGGGCACCGGTCAGTCGGGAACGTGCGTTTGACTATATCGAGAAATACCGAGAATGGAACAAGGGTGTCTACATGGATGACCTTTCCACCGATGCGGCCTGCGAGTTTATCAGCAGGAAACGCCAAGAGCCGTTCTTCATGTACCTTGCCTTTCACGCGCCCCACACGAAGTATGTCTGCCCCTCGATCGGCGAATATATGGACAAAGCCTGGGATCCTCTTTCAAAGGGTTATGTCTCTATGGTCGAGCGGATGGACGGCCATGTCGGTCGGGTGCTGGATGCGTTGGCGAAAACCGGAATAGACGAAGAGACGATTGTCTTTTTTACCTCCGACAACGGAGGCGTCTGCCGAGATGGCGAAGAAGGAATCGACCGCGAAGAGTGGGTGGCGTTTCGCAAGCGCATTCAGCCCAACCGTGACCTCCGGAAAGGCAAACACTACCATTTCGAAGGTGGCATCCGCATCCCTATGGTTGTACGCTGGCCCGGAAGAATCGAGGCCGGATCCGTCAGCGAAGTTCCCTGGTACTTTGCCGACGCCTTTCCCACCCTCGCCGAGATCGGCACCGCGCAGAATCTCGTGCCGGACAATCTCGATGGACAAAGCGTGCTGCCGACGCTGCTTGGCGACGAGCAGCCGGATCTGAATGAGCGTCCCATGTACTGGGAAGCTCATAAGTTCTTCGGATTTTACCAGGTTGTGCGCAAAGGCGATTGGAAACTTATCAGGTGGACGAAACAGGGACCTCGCCAACATCCATTAGGTGATGTCGATTCTGTCCTGCTGGATAATCAGTATCCGATGCTCGAGCTTTTCAACCTGGCAGAGGATCACCGTGAGGAACACAATATAGCTGACACAGAGCATGAGAAATTGGCGGAATTGCTTGCCCATCTGAATACGGTTGATGCCCATACCGATGACGCCGATTGGGAACTGACCGAAGATGAGCGGCGGGTTATGAAAGCATCAGAAGAGAGAAATCATGATTAATGAAAAAGACGCACATCTGCCGCCCCATGTTGAGCAACCCTTCCTGCGTATAGTGGGAGTGTGTACCAAACAGCCGGAGAAGCCGGGGGACTGTGTCGAATGGGGGCTGGCATTTCACGTTCTTTTCCCGGATGAGTTCAGACCCTACCGGGAGGTTCGGGCGGAAATAATTTACATGGCGACCGGGGAAGCGGTTGACACTTACCATGAAGAGTACCTGCCGGGGCGCTGTCTCGATCATCGAACTTTTTATAATGAGCGTTACATAAACGATAACGAGTATCCGTTTGTGTATTCGATCAAGCACCTTGAGCAAGGTTTATATACAGTACAAGCAAAGTTGCTGGATGAGCATGGAAAGATATGCTTTGAAGATACGATTGAGTTTTATAAAAGGTCTTTGCCTATACTCAAGCATCGGATTTATCTCTCGGAGAAAAAGGCTGAAGCTTTTAAAATTGCCGGGAATGCGCTGGCCGGCGATTTCGATGGTGATGGTCAATATGAATATGTAAATGAAAAAGGAGCGGCCCATCTTTCTGTGTACAGGGGCAACGGAGAGAAACTGTGGGAATACAACGACGATGAAACCCCGTTTACCCGTCAAGGCAGCACCACTAATGTCTGGGACGTAAATGGAGACGGGAAAGATGAAATACTGTGCTACCGAGGGATTCCGCCGAATCTCAGACTCTGCGTGCTCGACGGAACGACCGGCGCGGTACTTCACGAGATACCCTATCCGGTCATCAACGAAAACCTCGATATAACGAAGGCGGGTCTGCTCGAACAAGATCACTCGAGCACCTTCGAGCGGTACCCAACGTTGC
>JABGPX010000676.1 GCA_018644745.1 Spirochaetales bacterium | reverse complement strand
GTCTTTGCTGACAGGATTTTTCATGTGCATATGAAGGACGCATGGTGGGGACACGGTGACGGAACGGTCGGTGTGTTTGGCGGACATACCGAGTTCGCCGATCCTCGACGATACTGGGATTTCCGATCACTCGGTCATGGCGATGTAGTATTTGAAGATATAATTGTCGCTCTCAACGATATCGGTTACAAAGGCCCTCTCTCTGTAGAATGGGAAGATTCGAGAATGGATCGGGAGCACGGAGCAACCGAATCAGCAGCATTCGTAAAAAAAGTCGACTTCGCGCCCAGCGACATCGCTTTCGACGCCCAATTCGAAAAATAAGACTGCTGCCCGCCGGGGAAAGACTCTCCGGCGGGTATTTGGGCACCATGACATCAAGAGAAAGAGTTCTCACATCACTTAACAGAGAAACACCCGATCGAGTTCCCGCGGTCCTCTATGGCGAACTCATTGGATATGTGCCGGACGTGGAGAAAATGCTGCGTGAGAAATGCGGCGAAACTTCGGCGCTGGATCACTTCGGCTTTGACATCAGGTCCTTCCACCTCACCCCGCCTCGGGTACAGCAGGATTTCAGCCAATACCTAGCAGTGAATGAACATACCTCGATAGATGAGTGGGGTGTCGGATGGCAGGGAGGAAGGAATCTTCACTACGCAGAGATCCTTCATCCGATGCAGAACCTTTCACTCGAGGAAATACTAAAATATCCATTTCCTGACCTTGGCCAGGATTACCGGTACCGTAATTCCCTAGCTGAGAATGCAAAAATTCACAAAGAAGGATTAGCCACCGCTTATTTTGCAGGTTCGATTTTCGAAACAGCATGGTTCATGCGGGGGATGGAGCAGCTTTTCGCCGATATCGTAACGGAACCCGAAACATCCAACTATCTGCTTGATCGGATTACCGACATAACCGCGGCCTCGGCGCGGCACCTTGCAGCGGCAGACGTGGATCTTCTGATCCTTGGTGACGATATTGCTATGCAGACTGGCATGATGATGTCTCTGGACATGTGGCGAGTTACCTTCAAACCTCGGCTCATGCGGGTCATCCAGGCAGCAAGGGAAATGAAACCAGAGATCCTTGTGTTCTACCACTCGGATGGTAATGTTTGGGACGCGGTCCCTGATCTGATTGATGCCGGCGTCGATGTTCTAAATCCTGTTCAGCCTGAATGTATGGACCCGGCAAAGGTTAAGGATACATTCGGCTCAGAATTGAGCTTTTTCGGGACCATCAGCGTCCAGGAGACCATGCCTTTCGGTACCCCTGATGATGTTCGCGGCGAAGTAAAGCTGCGGATGGAAACTATCGGCCGAAACGGAGGCCTCCTACTCGCTCCAAGCCACGTGCTTCAGCCGGACACGCCCTGGGAAAATATCGTCGCCTTATTCGATGCGATCCAGGAATATGGCTACTACAGATAAATCCACGGCTAATAAGAACTAAATTTCCATCTGAATCAGCGCTCTGCATCTCCTTGTCTTATTAGGCAGTACTGCCCTATAATTAAGGAGGAAGAATGACCTCAATAGTCGAACTTCTGGAGAATGAGCTCAAAGCAGCTTTTGAGATAAAAAATGAACAATCACTTCACAATTACGTTCTAATCCTTGTGGAGAAGCTTGTAAGGCGGGATGATTATATGACTGACAGCAGCATGATGAAGAGTGATCTTCGGATCTCGATAGAATCGATGCAGCAAGGCTTCAAAAGAATGGACGAACGATTTGAAGCGGTAGACAAACGATTTGAAGACCTGATCGGTCAGATGAACTCCCGGTTCAATATGATGTTTTGTTTCATCAGCGGCGCGTTTGCCATCCTTACCATCCTGATGACTGTTTATAGGTTTATTGGATAACTAATTCCAGGTTCTCTCCGGCGCCAAGGATTATCTCTCGTTCTTCCCAAGAAAGTGTATTTCCCAAGTTGAATCTGGAAAATCGGATTTCACCAAAGAGTACATCAAGAACCACAATCCAACTCTCATCGCCTTTCTTGATTTTGCATGTTCCCCAGGCGTGGCCGCTGGCCCAGAAGAAATTACCTTCCTCCGAAGCGAATGAAATCCGGCCATCAACCGCAGAGTATGAGAATCCGGTCAAGGCTAGTACTTCGGCCCAAGCCGCCATGGCTCTCGCGTAGTGATGCCCGCACTCGGCCTCGTCAAAAGGATTTCGCTTGTGTCCGTCGTAGCGATTTCTTATTGCCTCTATCACCATCAAACCATCATCAATAAATCCCTCATAGAGAAGATGGGCTGCGGTGGAATGCTCAAAGCCGGTCATCACTTCATTATAATAGGGAAATGGCTCAGCTGGTCTGCGGCCTTTAGGGTATGTGGCCATAAGCAAGCCTGATTCATCATTCAGCACATAGCTTCTCATATGATTGAAATGATTATAGAAACCCTTTTTGAAATTATATTTTACTATACTCTGAAGGGTTTTTTTGACATTTTCCGGTTTCAGAAGATAACCGAGCCCCACGACATGAGCCATGTATTGGCCAACCAACTGGTCAACAAGGCATCCCGCCCCAAGTTGGAGTATCGGCTCTTCGAGATTACGAGAGCCCATATGAGCCGAGAGCCGGGGATCAATTTTCTTAGGTACCTTGATTTGATGCTCATAGTATTCACCATTGAAAAGATTATCATCCATCCAGGTGCTTCCTGATCGAAAGAGACGGGCGCACA
>JABGPX010000979.1 GCA_018644745.1 Spirochaetales bacterium | reverse complement strand
AACTTCCTTTAACTTTGGCGATTATACAAGGATTGCTCATCAGAGTAGGTCCCGAGATTTATGCGATACCTATCACTTCAGTTCTCGAGAGTCAAAGAATAAATCCGGATGAAATAAAACTTATCGACAATAATGAAGTTATGAACATCAGGGATGAAGTTGTCTCTCTGCTCCGAATGAACAGATTGTTCGGTGTGGCAGGGGATGAGGACAAAAAGCATCTGTATGTTGTCGTAGTCGGTAGTGAAGAGAAAAAAGTCGGACTCGTTGTAGATAGTCTCATCGGTGAAGAAGATGTGGTTATTAAGCCGCTGAAAGACCGATTTACAAATTCACCGGGAATAGCCGGCGCCACAATTTTGGGCGATGGCCGCGTTGCCCTTATCATCGACGTAAGCGAATTGCTTGAGCTTGGGCTCGTCCAGCGGCAAGAGGAAAACAGTCGAAGGGCACAGGCAATACTATAGCCGGAAGATTCGAGGAAATGTAAATGAGTACTATAGATCGATTAATAGCCAGCGCTAGCGAGGATCAGTCCCAGAGACAGATTGTCGATTACAAAATGGTGACCTTCACCCTCGGCGGGAAAGATTACGGCATAGATATCTTGAATGTGAAGGAGATACATAAAACCGATTTTCTCACACCCGTCCCGAATACTGCCCCGTTTGTGAAAGGTGTATCTAACCTTAGGGGAGAGATCATTTCAATAATTGATCTGAGAACTATGTTCAGCCTGTCTACACACGAGGCGGCCGGCGATGAAGCTGAAGACATAATTTTTCTAAAGGTCGAAGATCATCTGGTTGGCGTCGTCGTAGACTCTATTAATGATGTTGTTGGTATTGATTCTTCGACCATTCAGCCCCCCCATCCGCTTTTCGGCGACATCAATTTAAAATACATAAGCGGTGTAGTAGAGTATCAGGAAGAACTCTATATCATTCTCGATACCGACACGATTTTTGGCCAAGAAGACTCCGGTATGGGAATGGCCTTTTCACAGGCCGCGGCATCAACTCTTCCTGAATCTCCTGTTGCTCTTGAACCGCTGGCGGAGTCTGAGCTTTCAGCGGTCGAAGAGGTTACAGAAATTGATAGCGAAGTTTTAAACTATTCTTTTGTCACTGAAACCCTACAAACTTTTAATTCGTTCTTTGTAAGCGGTATAAATGAAGACTGGATCCGAAATCGTTTCGACAAGTGGAAGCAGATAAAAGGAAGTGATTCATCCACTATGCAGCTTTCCTCTCCAGCCGATGGAAACGAGTTCCTAACGGGGTTCGCCTCCCGAAATACAGGTACTTTCTGGACTGAAGATATGGCTAAGGCTGTCGCGGATATATTACCCGAGTTCAGAGGAACATCCGTGAGCGCATGGGATATCGGCTGTGGTTCGGGATTTGAGGCTTATTCAGCGGCCGGTTTGCTGCGCACAAAATATCCTGAGCATAGAATTAAAGTGTGGGCTCATGATAGTGATCTCATCAAGGTGTCGAACGCTCCCAATATGGTCTACCGCCGGGCCGATCTGCCGGAGTGGATTCGCGATTTTGCCGAAGAGGGTTCAAATGGATGGAGCTTCGCTAGTGAGATAAGCGATACACTTACTTTTGAATATCATGATGTTCTGCACGAGAACGTTCTACCGCCGGTGAACATGATTATTGCGAGAGATCTTCTTTCGTACTTTTCTGATGAATCCCGGGCCAAAGTTTTAATGAGTTTTTCTGAAAAGCTTGTTCCTG
This sequence comes from Spirochaetales bacterium, assembly GCA_018644745.1. The sequence continues at coordinate 963 of JABGPX010000979.1, read as the reverse complement.
GTGGTATATTAATTATTGGTGATAATGAAAAGTTAGCATCAGAATCTTGGTCAATGCATGAAGCGAACAGTGTGCGGTGGTACACAAATATTAGAAGGGAGATGAGCGAATGAGAGTTGAATACATAAACCCCTTTGTTGAGGCGGCGTTTAACATTCTAAAGGAAGTTCTGGGCAGCGAGATTATAAGGGGTGAACTCTATTTAAAGGCGACCTCTCAACCGGTACTCGGTGTGGCCGCCATTATTGGACTTACCGGCGATGTGGAAGGCCGGGTTCTTCTGGATATGTCGATGGAAACCGCCCAGGCGGTTGCCTCAAGAATGAACAACGAAGAACTCGCCGACTTCGATGAGTTGGCAAAAGCGACAATAGCGGAGTTGGCGAATATGATCACCGGCCAAGCTATTACGAAGCTGCATGAACTCGGTTTTGATTTTGATCTGTCCCCGCCGTCTCTTATCACAGGAGAAAACATGGTGGTTACGGATTCTGGTGTGGAAGCACTGATTGTGCCGCTCCAGCTTCCCCAGGGTAATCTTGAAATAAATGTTGCCGTGCGGGAAAGGGCATAGGAGGAACTGCGATGCGATCCAAAGTGGATTATCCGAATATCAATGACCGTCAACCGGATGGAAAGAAGCCGGATGGTACATCGTACCGAGTGCTTGTCGTCGACGACTCGATGTTTATCGCGAAGCAGATTACTCAATATCTTGTATCTGAAGGATACGAGATAGCCGGCACTGCGGTAGACGGTGCTGACGCAATAGAAAAGTATAAAGAGCTTTCGCCAAATGTTGACCTGGTTACCATGGATATAACGATGCCGAATGTCGACGGCGTAACGGCGCTTGAAAAAATACTTGAGTTTGACAGTAATGCCCGCATAATAATGATCAGTGCCTTGGGCAAACAGGATCTTGTCAAAAAAGCGCTTCTCATAGGTGCAAAAAACTACATC
>JABGPX010000978.1 GCA_018644745.1 Spirochaetales bacterium | reverse complement strand
CTTTTCGTGGTATTGTCTTTTTGGGCAGATATGACGTATTTGGCCGCGGTCATCTGCAACGCGGCACATATTCCCATGGAGATGACCCGCGGTTTGATGTATCTGCTTGCCGATATATTGTCGCGGTTCCCCGGGATCGCTATCGGCCCGTATATGTCGGCAGCTGCGGGTGTTGCCCTGTTTGTTTGTATCGGCTGCTGGAGATTTCAGGAATGGCGAATTCAATATGATAGACATCGATTATGATTCACCAATTGCACTAAAAAGTCTTCTTGAATCCAGGGGACTCACTGTTAAAAAACGATTTGGACAAAATTTCCTTATCAATAAAGGCGCTCGAACGAAAATAATAGATTCATTGGGAATCAAAACAGGAGATAGGGTTTGGGAAATCGGACCCGGCGTGGGATCTCTCACGCATAAACTTGTCGAGAAAGAAATCCAACTCACGGTATTTGAAATTGATAGAGGTTTCGTTCGTGTTCTCGAAGACCTGTTTGAAGGAAAAAGCGGATTGAAGATCGTAACCGGCGATTTTATTCATACCTGGAAACAGGTTGTCGAAATGAGCGGTCTTCCTGATATTATAGTAGGTAATTTGCCTTACAGCAGTGCGGCGGCGATAATTCTTTCGCTCACCGAGGGTGAGATTTCACCCCGAAAGCTGGTCTGTACCGTTCAGAAAGAATCCGCTCAGCGGATGACAGCCAGGGAGGGCTCAGCCGACTATTCATCATTTTCTGTTCTCTGCTCCCTTATTTGGAATATTCGTTCTTTAGGTGATTTGAAAGGTGGTTCTTTTTATCCCCCTCCGAAAGTGAAGTCAACGGTACTCGAGCTTCTGCCTTCCGGCGAAGAATTGCTGGTATCGCGCGCGGTCCTTCTGAAAGTTGTGCGTGAACTTTTTGCCGGCAGACGAAAGACCATACGAAATAACGTGATTATGTTTGCTAAGAAAATCGCCGTGCCCTCGAACATCCTGCTTTCGGCTGTCGAAAGCACGGGAATCGACACCGGGCTCAGGCCCGGAGATCTTGACCCTCAGAAAGTTCAATCATTAGTTTTATCAATCGAAAAGCATTTGCAGAATTTACCTGCGCAAGGAGTCAATTATGAAAAGCAAACTTAAGTGTGCATTGCCGTTGCTTATCATTTTTTTTTCGTGTACATCGCTGCCTGAGCAAACGGCCTCTATGAGCGATGATGATGCTGTCGGCCCGGAGGCGGAAACAGCATCGATTAATGTCGTAACTCCAGAGCAAGCCGAGCCGGAGCCAAAACCTGAACCAGAAATAGAGGCGGTGAAGCAGCGCTACTACATGTCAGCATCTTCATCGTACCTCTCAAATGGTGTCCTTGATACGAAAACAGAGTATCAATATGAAGGGAAATTGCTGGTAATAGAACAGACGTTCTATGCCGACGGTACCCGGGCAGGATCAGTAGAAAATACCTACCAGGGTGGTTTGGTTGTTTTGAAAGCCAAGAAGGATCCATCGGAAATCACCATATCTGCGCATAGCTATCGCTACGATTCCGCTGGTTATCTGATTCGCGACTCTCTGCTCGATGAAAAAGGGAACCCAATCTTCTCATATGTCTACGATTACGACGAAAAGGGAAGAAGGACTCAGCTGAGGATACTCAGCAACGACGATCTGCTTCTCAGTTATGCGGAATACCGCTATGAAGGTGATAAGAATATCCGGACGGATATCTACAGCGCCGGAGGAGAACTTCAGGAATATCTCGAACGGACCTATAATGACCTTAATCAGCCGGTATTGGAACTCATAATAGAAGTAGGCGGCTCGGAAATCGAGAAAGTCCGCTTTGAATATTCTGAAGGCAAGCAGACAGGTAGAGAGGTTTACCGGCACACACGAAAAACCGGGTCGGAGATATTCAGATATGACGAGTTTGGGAATCTGTCGACGCGTATACGGATAGATCGATCCGGGAGCCTCGTGGAGACTATTGAGTATGTCTATGAGGAGGTACAGTAGCATGGATATGAAAACCAGAATAAAAAAAACGGCTGCGATCGCGTTGATATTTTTGCTCTTTACTCCCTTTTTGTTCTCGGATGAAGTAACCAGTATGTGGTCTCGCCTTTACGGCCGGGCACGAGGATATGAGGACAGAATCATGATCATGTCTGGCCTCATCGAGATAGAAGATATCGGCATGGTGCCGTTCCTGGGAGAGGCCCTTCAGGATCTCAACAGTGCCAGAGCAAATGATACGTCTACCACTGAATCTATGCGCCACAATGAGCTTACTAAGATGATTGTACGACGCTTGGGTGAGTACAGGGCCGCCGAATATGCGGATCTTATTTTTGATGTATTCAAGAATACTCCGGATATCTATTTAAAAGGGGAGGCTATCCTCGCACTTGGCCGAACAGTCAATCCGGATTATTCAGATGATATCTCGATCTATCTTAGAAATCAGAATCTGAATATCGGGATCGAAAACGAGGACAAGGAATCAGAGGTTCTGGCCCTTGCATCGGTTCTCGCCCTGGAAAGATTTCGTCAGCCTGTCGGTTTCGCTCCGCTATTTTTTGCCTCTATCGGGTGGTATTCGAAAACAAGCACCGTCAGGGAGCAGGCCGAACGGGTTCTGGACTCGCTGGTGGATGATCCGACCGATATTCTCACGGATCTTATCCGTCTCGAAGGAGATTTTGCCGTTAAACTTGAGGTT
>JABGPX010000561.1 GCA_018644745.1 Spirochaetales bacterium | reverse complement strand
AACCAAGGTTGACCGAGAAAACAACCAGGCAATTGTTGATATCGCCGATCGTGAGAAAGCGACGAATGAGATGCTTATCAAGGCGATATCAGATGCCGGTTATACGGGAAAGGAAAATCCCGGTCAGGCATAAGGCTCAGCCTGCGAGTTCCTCAAGCAATAGTGGTGAGTATGAGTTTGAAGTATAAATGTCTTATTCTGGACCACGACGATACGATTGTAGACAGTTCGGCCACCGTTCATTATCCGGCTTATCTCGAAACTATGGCCAACCTGCGGTCCGAGAGCAAACCAGTGGATTTAGATGGTTGGTTTCTAAAGAATTTCCACCCTGGAATTCTTGAATATTTGACCGGTGAGCTCGGATTTTCTCCGGCGGAGCTTGAGGAGGAGTATCGGGTATGGAGATCTTACTCTTCGACACGGCAGCCTCACTTTTATCCGGGTGTGGTGGATTTTCTTGCGGAATATCAAAAGCAAGGCGGGCGAATCGCCGTGGTTTCCCATTCCGAGAGAGATATCATCGAGAGGGATTACCGATCTGTCTCGGCAGACCCATCGCATCCTGTTCTGCAGGTGCCGGAATTGATATTTGGATGGGAGATGCCCGAGGATAAACGAAAGCCGGCGCCCTGGCCGGTGTTAGAAACTCTCAGGGTGTATGGCATAACTCCGGAAGAAGCACTTGTGCTGGATGATCTCAAGCCGGCGGTGGTTATGGCACGCGCGGCGGGGGTTCCGGTGGCAGGTGCGGGATGGGGGCATAACATAAGGGAGATTGTTGATTACATGAAAGAAAACTGCAATCACTACTTTTCTACGGTTACAGAACTTCGCCGTCTGATTTTTCTATCATAAAAAAAAGGACCGCCCGAGAACCGGACGATCCTTTAAAAAGACAATGCTGGTTTTCTTTTATAAGCTGACGATTTCCTCCGAGCCGTCCGGATACACTACACTCCAGGTACCGTCATCATTATGCGTTACCGTTCCGATAAGGCTCCCGTCGGAGTTGTATAGAAGGATATCGTCACCATCGAACACAACGGTATACGAATAATTCCCACGGGTAACTTCATACCCATCCGGTGTTTCTTTGAGAACAACGGTTATTTCTCTGTTCGAAGTGGTTCTGGTAATTATTACCGTGTCACCCAGAATTCTGTACGATACATTCACCTCAAAAGGTTCTCCCACAGGTTCCCCGGACTCATCGTAACGCTGCCGAAGAATGGTTCTCTCCCTCGTCTCAGGATCTCTGGTAACCGTTGTGATCAAAAGAAGTATGCCGTCAGCAGTATAGTATTCTGTAATCTTCGGATCTGACCGGCTGATAATAATCGCGTACATACCGTCATCTCTGATTATTTTTGTGTAAATTTCTCCGTCGATTTCTACTTCTTGAAAGGTGAACTCTCGGGTCTCAATAGTGCCGTCGGGTGTAACTCTGATACGAATACGGGTTCTTGTCTGCAGTCCGTTTTCGTCCCATTCTGTGATCGTCGATATTACCGCGCCTCCGCCGCCGATGCCGGAGCTTTCATTCTCCAGCCTAATCAGCCGAACCGCGGTTCCCTCCAGCTGCCAGGTGGCTGTAGCTGTGCCTTCCTGAATGGTGAAACCGTCTACTTCAACTTGGGTCGTACCCACCTGAACCAGCTGTCCGGCGATGTCCCAACCGGTCCAATCAGCTGCCGGTTTTAGCGGGCGAATGATGGTTTCGGTCTTTGTTTCACCGCTCCAGATATCATACTGCCGGTAAACCGTAAGAATGTCGTCCTCAGGATCCGCCGGCGTGTCTCCATCGTCCAGAGTTTTTGTAATAGTGACTTCGGTGCCGTTTGGCAGAAGCCGAATTACTTCATCCTCAACAAAGAGAGTTTTCACCCCTACGCCTTTTTCTTCATAATCATCTTTGTCGAGGCTGGAAAGCGCTTCTACCAATGCCTCGTCGTTATATTCACTTGCGGCGGACGCGATTGCCGCGAGGGTGGTTGAGTTTTCGTATCCTCCGCCAATTCCGAGCATATCGCAGCCGCTCAGTGCAAGCACCATCAATATAAGCGTGATCGCAATTCCGTATACTTTGTTCATCTTAGCCCCCCTGTATTGCTGTCGATTTCGAACTGTTAGTCGAAAAAAAGGCAGAAAAGGTTCCCCTTTATTCACCCTTTACAATACTTTCAATTATAGGTAGGAATAGGGAGGTTTTTTCAATTATTAAAGCAAGGAAAGGAGCTGGAACAAAATGGGTGTGGACATACGGAACTTGCATCCCCTCGAGGTGCGGGTACTGCGGCATGTCGAGCCGGGATCGACCTTCTGTTCGGAAGATCTGGTCGATGAAATAGACATGAATACAGGCCAATGCAATCAGGCATTGAGCTGGCTCGCGGTTAAAGAGCTTGCCGCGGAAGACCGCAGAGAAGAAAGCACCTATTTTGAACTCACCGAGCTTGGTGAAATGTTTACCCAGATCGGACCTCCTTTTCAGCGCATTTTCGAGCTTGTAAGAGAAGTTAGCGGCTTAACTTTGCCGCAAATTGCTGACAAGCTCGAATTGGAAAAGCGAGACGCAGGTTCCGCCTTCGGCATGCTGTCCAAACTCGGACACCTGAGTATGGATGAAGAGAAGAGAATTCGGGTAGAAATTGATCAGGTTCCCCCGGTTATCGAAGGGATTAAAGCCTTGCTCACGAAAGCCGTATCGGAGGGTCCG
>JABGPX010000473.1 GCA_018644745.1 Spirochaetales bacterium | reverse complement strand
TTCTCAGGATAGAAGCATATTACTGGAGCAAATACATGAGCCCGAATATTGCTGCAGGCTTAGTGCTGCTCCTGCCGTCTAACGGGTCATAATCTCGTTAAGCAGCACGCGGTTTAACCTCAATACATCAAGCAGACTTCTACTGCCGCTTCTGCCCGGAAAATTTATCAACTGAACCGAAGGAATATCCTCAACACTCAAAAGAAGCGGACGGCCGACGTCATTGTGCCAGTTGTCGACGATCAGGTCTGCCGGAAGCTCCGCTAATTCTGCGATCTGCTTCGCCTCCATGGGCGCCGGTCCGTATGTACCGATTACCTCGATACCAAGTTCCCCGGCAACGGGTCGGAGAAACGCGTGAGTAACGACCTTCGCGCCGGCAAAACCCTTATCTGCTAGCTCCTTTTTCCATTCCGCATAAAACGAATTTATCTCTATCAGCTGCCTCTCGGCGTGATTTACCGTCTCAAGAACACCGGCAATGCTCAAAACCGAATCACGGATTGTTTTCCGGCTGTAATCGGTAGAAATCTGCAGCAGTTCCGGGGCATCCTCGCCAAGGGCATCCCTGATCTTACCTGCCATTCGCTCGTAACCCGCAAATATGACAAGATCCGCATCGGCCAAAACAACCATGTCGGAGGCCCTCAGTTCATATTCGGGTGGATGCTGCATCTCATAGGGAGCAAGCACATATACCGATCCGGCACCCGCTGCCAAGGCATAAGCGGCGGTCCAGGACGTGGAAGCCACCACCCGGGCTCCGTGTTCAGGGGCAGGCATCGCGACCGCGGCAAAACAAGGAATAAAAAAAATCAACAGGAATATGAGTGAACGCATTTTCATGCACGGTTCCTCCCAAAGAATTTAAAAAGCGCTATCACGCCGAGAAACAAAGCCGCCACGACGGTAACAGCCGAACTGGCGGGAATATCGAGAGCAAGAGAAGCAAAGAAACCCGAGATACTGCTCAAGAAGCCAAAAAATCCAGCGAGTACAAACATCTCCTTGGTGCTCCTAGCAAAAAATGTCGCCATGAGCGCGGGGAGCAAAAGAAGAGCGTCGAGCAGCAAGGCGCCGATGAGCTTCATCGCGAACGCGATTGTAAGACCGGTGAATACCAGGATGAGATGATATAATCCTCTCTCCCTCACGCCGCTGGTATAAGCTATCTCCCTGCTGAAGATTACCGCTTTTAAGGGCCGAAAAAGAAGTATCACAAATATAAAGGTGCCAAGGCAGAATCCGATAGTGAAAATTGCATCAAACTTGGAAAGAGCAAAGAGATTGCCCCAGAGAATTGAAAGGGTATCTTTCGCCGGCACGTTCATGCGGTACATCACGGCGAAAGCAAGCCCGATGGTAAGCACCATGAAGAACGTGGTGATGTGGCCGATATTTTTCCCGGTTCCGCGAGATATTCTTGCTATTCCAAATATGAGCAGCAGGTTGATGCCGATCCCAAGATAGAGCGGCTCGATACCGAAACCGAGGGCCAGAGCCCCGCCTAGCAAAGTTCCGTGCATGAGCATAAATCTAAATGTTATAAGGTTGAGCCGGAGGACAAATACCCCCGTAAGCGGGAAGAATGCGCCGGCGACAAGCAGAACGAGAAATCCCCGAAGAATAGGCGGATAGGCGAAATAAGACAAAATTGTCATATGCCGCTTCCATGTTTAGCCAGGCTCCTGCCTTCAAGATGAACATGTCTCCATCCGGCCCGATACTTAGCTTCCTCATCATGACTGACCATGAGTACGGTCATGCCGAGTCGGTCGCAAAGATCATCAAGAATCGCGAGGATATCAGATTTAGAACTCGGATCCAGTGAGGCGCAAGGCTCATCAAGAAGCAGCAGTCTCGGGTTTTGTGCAATACATCTGGCGAGAGAAACTTTCTGCTTTTCGCCGCCGGACAGCTTTGAAAAAGACCGGCGCCGAAGGTGACCGCAATTGACGAGTGCCATCGCGTTTTTTATCGCCTCCCGCCGACCGGCTCGGTTGAGCTTCCGAGAGGTAACACCGATTTCTACCACTTCGCATGCGGAAATAGGAAAATCGACATAGATTGATTCCTGATTCAAATACGCGATCTCGGTACCGTGATGCCTGGAAGCCGCTCCGTTACTCCAATACGCGACGCAGCGGCCTGAGTCGGGAACGACAAGCCCGAGCATAGTTTTCAACAGCGTTGTCTTCCCTGCACCGTTTTGCCCGCTTATGAGCGTTTTACTACCAAAAATAACTGTAAGATCCACTTTTTCAAGTACAGGTCTTCCAGCGAGACTCACACTCAGATTTTCGAGAACAATCGCGGATGTTTCGCTTTTCACTAGAATTAGCTGGCGGCCCGTGAAAGAAGCATTTCGTGGATTTCATCGAAATCGTCTTTATCGGCAAGCAGCTCCTCGGTAATACAATCTATCCGATCTATGAGCAAATCATAGGAAAACACAACATCGTTGGCCTCTAGGATCTCTTTACCCGGCCGGCTCAGAATGCCGACGCGAAGCACTTTGATGCCGAGACGACAGATAAGGACCGCGGCGGCTTTTCCGATAATTTTATCTTTAATTTCTATATCAGCGGAGATATATGAATGATTTGCCAGAAATCTTTCCAATTCAAAAAGAGGATGGAGCCATCTTCCTTTGCTGGTAAACACAGTTCTTCCTTGATATCGCATCTGAAGGGTGTCGGTATTATTTTCCATTAAAATCCGCCTGTGGCTGAATATAATACAATACTCGGGAGTAACCCAAATATTTTAGAGGGCGGCCTCTATATTTTTATCCACCCAGGCGAGCCTTTTCATAACATCCAGATACTGAGTACATACCTCGTCACAGGCTCCGCACTCAATGCAGTCAGCAGCGGTTTCGGTTCTGCCTTGAAGCAAGCCGTGATTTTTATTCCATTGAAGCCTTCCGCTGGCACTTTCGAGACTGCCTGTGATGAGATGCGCATTATACGCTTCCATATAAGCAGGAATATTGATCGATTCGGGACACCCGGCCACACAGTATCCGCAGGATGTGCACATCGAATCAAAGCTGGATTTCAGTTCGATCATTCTCTCTTCAAAGGCGGGAGGCGACAGCGGGGAATACTTTTCGGCGTAGCCTGTATTTTCCTCGACCTGTTCTACGGTATTCATCCCCGACAGAGTTACATTTATGTAGGGAGACTCTATACAGAAGCGCATCCCCTCCTCGACACCATTTTTATCACTCTCCTTGAATAGGGAAAGATTATCCTTGTAATTCGCAATGATGCCGCCGTGAAGCGGATTCATCGCCGCTACTCCAAGCCCTTTCTCCACCGCGTAACGTACGCCTTCTTCTCTGTAGCCGAAATTCATGGCGTTATAGGGAACCATGAGAAACTCAAACGCCCCGTGATCGACAATTTTCTTGAGACCGGAAGATACCATGTGAGAAGAAACACCGACATGCCGAATAAGTCCCTGATCATACGCTTTGAGTATCCCTTCCAAGCACTGACCGGGGCTGATAGATTTCTCAAAGGCTTCATCGGTAATGATGCACCATAAAAAGTAGAAGTCGATGGCATCAACTCCAAGCCGCTCAAGAGATGCTTCTATTTTTTTTGTAACCTCATCCGCGGTATACGAGTTCGATCCTTTTGTAGCGACAAGCCAATTATCATTTGGCATAGAAGCAAGAGCCTTCCCGAGAATCGGCTCGCTTCGGTCAGCACAGTATCCGGGAGCAGTGTCGAAGTAGTTTACCCCGAGCTCATTCGCCCGATGGATCGCCGCAACCGCGGATTCATCGGTTATTTCATCAGTCCAGCGCATCCCGCCCATTCCGAGCGCGGATACCTTTTCGCCGGTTTTTCCAAATGTAACGTAATTCATGAGAACGTACTTTAACCGATGTCAGATAGCATTGTAAACAACGCGGCCCGCGGAAATTGTCATTTCTACTTTAATATCCCTGATCTTAACCGGATCGACAGCAAGAATGTCATCAGACAGAATAGCGAGATCAGCGGCCTTACCCGGAGTAACAGTGCCTTTTTGATCCTCGCGAAACTCCGCGAACGCACTCCACTCGGTATAACATCTCAAAGCTTCCCGGGCAGATACCGCGACCTCAGGTTCTCTGTTCACGGCTGCGTGAATCGACTGGAGCGGATCGAAAAAAAGCTCCGCAGGGGCGTCGGACCCAAACGACAGATCTACCCCGGCATCAAGTAGGGCGCGATATGGGTACGCTGTTTTCAGCCTTTTCTCCCCAATCAGCTCCAAATCTTTCTCAGGGTCCGCCACCGCCGCCGGCTGCGAAGCGATGAGAATGCCGTGAGCTTTGATCCTGGGTATATCTCCCGGCCGAATAAGCTGGACGTGTTCAATGCGGAGACGCAGATCGGGAATGTATGGATACTTCCTGATAAGAAGTTCAATTCCATCGAGGTACTCTTTCACCGCTCTATCGCCAATTGCGTGGCATACCGCGGTTTTTCGCCGCTTCACCAGAGGCTCGAGAAGCGAGGCAATCTCCGCCCCGTTCAGCCCTTGTCCCGAGTTCCCCGGATCATTTGAGTAGTCCTTGGTCAGCCATGCGGATCTTGATGAAAACGCACCGTCAACGAAGAGCTTAACCGGTCCGCGGCTGTACCATTGATCTCTATAAGGCATCATTCCCATGAGCGCCCGTGAGAACCTGCTGCTGCCGTAAGACCAGCATGAAAAACGGCAGGAAAGCTCATCCCTGGCATAGGCGCGGGCTAAGTTTCTCACCGTGGGAAAAAACCAGGTATTGTCCTGAACGGAGGTGATTCCCGCGCGAGCAAACTGATCGAGGGCAAACCGCAGGTACTTCGCATTTTCCCGGCGCCGGTACTGTGCCACCCAGAATATTCGTTTTATATACGGGTGCTGGATTGCTCCTCTGAGCACCCCGGTAGCTTCTCCGGCGGCGTCTCGGATTACCGTGCCGACCCGCAAAGCCGACTTAGGTCTGCCTATTTTCATCTTTCGAAGAATATTTGAACTGACCCAGATGCCGTGACCGGAGAATTGTATCAACAGCACAGGATTGTCAGGGAACGCTTTATCCAAAACTTCTTTTTTGGGTTCAGGGCAGGTTGTATAATCCCAGCCGATGCCGGTCAGGAGCGCTCCGGGTTTGGCATCGGGATACCCGAGGCGAAGCGCCTCAACAATACCTGACTCATCAAGCCCGTGAAGCTGAGGAAGAATCTGCCGAACTCCCATTGATACGGCATGGAGGTGGTTGTCATTAAAGCCCGGGATAACTGTTCGACCCTCGAGATTTATGCACCGAGCCCCGGCACATGCGCTATCGGCCATCTCGCGATCGGATCCAACGGACAAAATAAGATCTTCTCCGATGAGTACTGCCTCGGACTTCGGACAGGCCGGGTCGAGAGTTATGATGTTACCGTTGTAAAGAAGAAGCTGCCCCATTTGAATCCTCGGAATCAAAGAATATCAGAACCCGTGGTTATTCTTCCAGGGGATCGGTGGGCAGCTGGAGTTTTCTGTTTGATGTTTCCAATAGGTTTGTATCCTCTTCGGCCATGACGGATATAATTTTTTTGAGTTCGTTTCTTTGACCCTTCGCTGCAAGATCGGCGAGCAGCTTGAGATCCTGCCGGCTTTCAAGACGCCGGAGAAATGGGAACTCGACGGATAGTTCGCGGAATAATGCGGGCACATCGAGTTTATTCAGCACCTCAAGAAGAGCGCCGCGCTTGCCGCTTTCCAGTGACCGGGCAGTTTTAACCGCGGCATCAAGGCGCGGGGAAATCCCCATTCCCGCGCTATCCCTTACAATTTCCACCCGCAGATGTTCAAGAAGATGATCGTATGTGTTCCCTGAGCTCTGAATCGAAGGGAGATTTATAGTTACCAGGACTTCGCCGGAAGCGGTATATCCGGCGAGAGCTGCGGTAAAGAGATCTTTTTCCATAGTCGCAGGTCTTGCCCTGGGAAAGAACTTCGAGGTTTTGTAGTCGGCGACCTGATCAATCAGCCTGTTTTTACGACGGATCAGCTCCGGATCACCCGGATTCGCCGCCAGTTTATCTTCGAGGGCAGGCAGCATTTCTTCCTCGATCAATACTACTGCCTGAGAAAGGGGGAGAACAATTTTCTCGGATAGATTTATATCCTCTTCGCCTTCCGGGATTTCATACGCCGCAAGATGATCGGGTGTTTTCACCTGCGGACCGCTGGTCTGGTGCTGTCCGCCGGTATACTTCAGCAGCGCCTTTTTTATCGACGCCCCCACCCTCCTTACTCTGGCCTGCTTTGTATTCTCCGCGTCAAAGAGATTGGCACCGCCGAAAACCACAAGGTTCTGAAGCTTTTCTCTGATACCAAGCATTTCTTCGGAATTGGTAAACTCATCCTTCTGATCAAGGCTGATGTTGCTCGTTTGAAGAGAATCGGTGAGCACAAGGGCATCCGTGGCCTGCGTCCGGGCGACCGCGGTCCGGTCTTCGATATCTCGTACATCACGGTGCGTAAGCAGCAGCAAACTTATATCAAGCTTCAGATCTATAAGCCTGTACAGATCGTCAAGTTCCCTGAGTCCTTCATATGCCAGGTCAACGGCCTCCACATGCTCTTCAAGATCGTGGATCTCCGAAAGCAGCGGAGCGCTATCGTCCTTCCAGGATGAAGCGCCGCTCTGAGGCGGTAAAGGTCCGCTTTTAGCTGCCATTCTATTCACCTCCCTCATCGTCTACTTCATCATCTACTTCCGGCGGAACATAGCTTTCATCCGGCAGAATCAACAGCGTTTCCTGGGGATACAGAGTTTCCCGGCGGTCGACAAGTGATTCGATCAGATCGGTAAGAACCCGCAAGCCTTCTTCGTTCCCCTGCACAAGCGGTTCGAGAAATGATTCCATCAACTCGCCCCGACGGTCTTCCTCTGCCAAACTAAGATTCCATGCAAATACGGCAACACTGTACCTGGTGGTCGTGGTCTCAAACAGGCCTTTCATCGGCTCGGCGAACTCGGCGATCATGTCTCTCGCCGCATGATGCTCCCGCAGCGGATATGAGTTCTCGCCATCCCGAAGCAAAAAGCTGTTAAGAAATCCATTTATTTCTCTGCGCTTTTTCTTTTCCCCAGTGCCCATACGGCACCTCCCAAATCTGCGGATCCGAGACCGGATCAGGCAACAGTAAAATTATTATTATTAAGAACGGTTTCACCGCTCCAGGTATACGCGGTGAGATATCCTCCCGCAGCAACGCTGTAATCGAGGCATGCAACCATTGGACTGAGTACCGAGGGAGTCTCCCTATGCAGCCAATAATGACCGACAAAAACCGGCTTATCATCATCATAACCCGGAACCGCTCGAGAAATCTCATCCGAAACAAACCGCCCGTTTATCTCGGGGTGCGGATGGAAAGCGATATCATTGTATTTCCTTCCCTTGGCGGGACGCCACCACTTCACCCTCATCTCCCGTCTCGAATTCCCATCCTTATCGGTAAAGGTTATGCCATCAGGCAGCTTTAGTTCGATGCCTTTGAGTGTGTTTTGGAATGCAGAGAATTCAGGATTGCCGCGTATGGTGCCTTGCTCCAGAAGGTCCGTGGTCAACTTGTTTCCCTCGGCCGAATATCCGGCAAAAATCTCGAGAGAAGCTGGATCCCAAGCTGCGTGAACCACCCTGATTCCGTCAAGATCGAGGAAAAGAGGAAGAGCTCTAAACCATTCGACATAATCTTTCCACTCGTCTTTGCGGTCTCTGAACTGATACAAGGTCTCAATATGCTGATATAGATTTTTATCTTCCCTTTTCCTCATCCATCGATGGCTGTCTCCAGATTTTAATGTGTTGAAGCAAATAGCGTTGTATTCATGATTGCCCATCACCACCCGTGCAGCGCCATTTTTCTCCATTCCGCGGACAATTGCCAGGGTTAAGGCGATATCAGGTCCTCTGTCTATTAGGTCGCCGAGGAATATCGCCTGCCTGCCGGAATCGGGATGAATGTACAAGCCGCTGGACTTTCTATACCCCAGCTTTTCCAGCAGAATTGTGAGATTACGTACATATCCATGTACATCTCCGATGATATCATATGTCATAATTGGACCTGGAAACTTATGCTCCGCTGTTTAAAGAATACCGGCTGCGAAAAGACCAAATGCGATAGTTGTGAGCCAACCGAGAATCGCTAATCTCCCGATCCATCGATGCAGAGTTCTCAATTCCTTCTTGTGATTCTTTCTCTTGAGAAAACCATACGCCACAACAATAGCGAGCACGATAGAAACGAAGGATACAAGCGCTACAATGGAATGGGTCACGTTCAAATGGGTACCATATGTAACCTCGACCATGGTGACAGCCGTTGCAATGCCAAGCAAGGCCAGTCCCGCAGAGCACAGCTGGATAATTTTGTGCTGCTTCATCCAGTTCTTTGACTTTCCCTTCCGGTAACGGGCGATAAGCATCCCGACAAGAATACCGGCGCCTGAAAGGCTCATCGCGGTTATGTGAATTGGCAGAAGCTCCTGCCAGCCGAGGGGGAAACCATCGGATTGAGCCGCGACGGGAAAAACAAAAACCAGAAGAAACATCGGCATAAGAATGAGAAAAGCCTGTCTCCGGTTGCTGCCGTTTATTCCTCTTCTATCTGCCTTTGTATTCACCATAGATCTCCTTTCAACAGTTTACATTGCTCTAAAAAACATTAATTCTATACACGGTAACACAATGTATATAACAACACCATAATGATATGCTTTCTGAAATTAATCGATGGGTGAGCAAGAGTCAAATTCTACAATAGGGAAGAAAAATGAATCCAGTTATTTCCGTTACAGCCGGAATACTCCAAAACCAGGGCCGGGTTTTGGCGGCAAAAAGAGGGCCAGGGGATTCGCTTGCCGGATTATGGGAGTTCCCGGGCGGGAAAACTAAACACGGCGAGACCTTAGGACAGTGTTTGGTTCGGGAACTACGGGAGGAGCTCGGGATCCGTGTTATGGAGTACTCTCCTTTCGATGAGTCGTATTATGAATACGGCATAAAGCGGATCCATCTTTTTGCATACACGGTAGACAGATACGCAGGCGCGCCTTCTGCACTTGTTCACGAGGAAATCGAATGGATAACTGTAGCTAATATTGCAGGTTATAAATTCGCGCCGGCGGATGTTCCTTTTGTCCGTAGGCTTGAAAACCGACGGAATCGATAATTCAAAGCTCAGCTTCTTTCTTAAGTGAATTGGTGTCGGGCTTTTTCTCGTCTTTGAATGGGAAGACGTATTTGCCGTAGAGAACACAGCCCTTGTCACCCGGCCGGCATTCGCCTGATAGCCGGCGGCACTCGCTTTTTCCAGTTTTATATTTGCAATCCCAGCTCATCGCTTAATTTCGGCCGGCAGGTTATCAGGAAATTGGCAGGCGTATTCGACGGTTTATGAAGCGTTCGAATACTTCCGCAGGTACCGGACCGCTGAAATAATACCCCTGCATGAAAACCGGCTTCATTTGCCGAATCAACTCAACCTGCTCCACGCTCTCTACTCCCTGAACAATGACGGTTTTCTTTCTGCTGTATGCAAGCTCGATAATGCTTTCGAGGAATTTCCTGTCTTCAGAATTGTGAACGATGTCAGTTACAAACGACCTGTCAATTTTTAGCGATCTGGCAGGCAGATTTTTCAAGTGGCTGAGGGAGGAGTGTCCCGTACCGAAATCACCAACTTGGATATCGATGCCCTTATCAGCCAGCTTCAGCATTTTAGGCATGTTTTTTTCCGGATCCTTCATGCTGTCTGTTTCGGAGATTTCAATCTTCAACTGCCGGGCATCTAGATCCTTAGCTCCCTGAATTGCTCGAATAATATTGTCCACCGTCTGAGGCTGCTCGAGCTCGCGGGAGCTCAGATTAAGTGCGACATAAATATCGTTAGGCCAGCTCTCAAGCTGCTTTACAACCGAATAGAGTACCCATTTACCAATATTTACAATAATTCCTTTTTCTTCGGCAAGAGGAAGGAACTCGGCAGGCTGGACAATACCTCTCTCGGGGTGGTTCCATCGAATAAGCGCCTCGGCGCCAACGATTTCACCAAGGTAATCAACAACGGGCTGGAAATACAGCTCGAATTGAGACTCTATAAACGCGTTATAGATGCTTCCTCCGAGCCGCATCTTCTCCAATGCCCGATCATGTAGTTCCGGGTTAAAAAGAAGAAAGTCCATCTTACGCCGCCGTGCCTCATGCATAGCCGAGGCCGCTTGCTGCACAAGTGTATCCTTATCAACGCCGTCATTCGGATATACCGAGATACCCACATGACATTTAATAAATATCTCAGATCCGAATTTATCATGATACGGCAGAGACACATTTTTAGTGATTCGCGAGGCAACCAGCGCCGCGTCGGTTTCGCGGGTTATGTCGGGTAGTACCGCCGCGAATTCCTTCCCCTCGAAACGAAACAGCTGTTTTGTCTCCGGGAGCTCGGGGCTGTCTACCTTAACCTGCTCGTTTTCTTTCTCAGCAGATTCAAAGACATAATCACTGTCTCGAAGAAGCTCGCTTATAAGGGTCTCTTTAATCCGCAGCCCGCTGTTCTCGAGAAGGATATCGCCAACTTCATGGCCATATGTCTGATTGACCCGGGCGAAGTTCTCAAGACTGATAAAAAGCACCGCCAATCGGCGATCTACATCCTTTCGGCGCCCTTTCGCCAGCTCTTTTTCAAGAACCAGATCAAGAGACCGTCGATTAGGGAGCCCCGTCCGCCTGTCATGATACTCCAAGAACTGTACTTTATCTTCAAGGCGCCTGACATAGGAGATATCTCTAAACAGAACCAGGGCGCTGGTTACGAGGTTTCCTGAGAAATAAGGAATAAATTGAATACCGAAATGCTTGTCGATACCCTTCTGACCTACATGGTGATATTCGGTAAAAGTCTGCTTTCCTTCCAGGCATTCGGCAAAATGGAGTGTGAATATCTGGCCAAACTCGGTGCGTTTAAATAAATCCGCGATCGGAATGCCTTCGAGATCATCATGGTCAGCTCCCAATTCCCTCTTAAATGCCTTGTTAAATAGCTCCACTTCACCTCTATTATTGATGTAGGCAAAAAGATCGGAGGAGAATCGGGTGGCAAAGGCAAGCTTCTCTTCTTTCGATAAAGTAGGCGAGGTGAGTTCTTCAAGGCTTTGGTCTGTTTGATCATTGGGCATACTACAACTATAGGACAGATATCCGATATTTCAAATGGTTTGAGTTTTTTATTTTTTTAGACAGGGAGGTCGTCGAATCTTAGCCTGCGTGCTGGCAATGCCCGCAAGTTTCTCCCGGAGCCGCGCCGCAGGGAGGAGCCTCTGCCCGGGTGGACGGACTTGAACTCGAGAAAGCGGCAATTGTAAATTGCTTTGAAAGCTCAGATCCGCCGCAATGAACGCACTCGAGATTCTGGTTTTCTGAAGAAACCCCGGTTAGGTATTCGCTGACTGTTCCGCAACTCTTGCATCTGTATTCAAAAATCGGCATACAACCTGTATAACTCACCCATGGTCTTGTGTCAACAAATCCCCTGTTGGTAATAGCTGGCGGCCCGATGGATCCCTGGTATTCGGGTTTTTCTTTCTTAAAAGCATTCACCCATCACAGTTCTTTCTATTAAGATGTGCCAATAGGAAAACAATAGGGAGTAGTGCATATGATAAAAATCGGGGTTTTAGGCTGCGGCCGAATCATCAAGCGGCACATAGAGCATCTCAAAGAACGACCGGCGGCAGAGATTGGGGCGATCTGCGACGTAAGCGAAGACGCATTGGCCGCCGCGAAGGAAGCTTATTTCCCCGAGCGGGATATCCCGACATATAAAAACCCGGCGGTCATGTACGGCGCCGAAAAACTCGACGCGGTAATCATCGCTACTCCTCACACACTCCATTATCAGCATGCGATTCAAGCAATGGAGGCCGGATGCCATGTCTTTCTCGAAAAACCCATGGTTACCGCTACCGACCAGGCGTACAAGATGGCCGCAAGGGCCGCGGAATTGGATAAAGTGGTAGCCATTGGATTTAACACCTCGAGTAAAAAAGTGTTTCAGTATTTGCGCCGGCAGATCCGAGATAAAACATTCGGAGCCCTCGAAATGGTAAGCGGCTACCTTTCGCAGAACTGGATGCAGGCTACATCGGGCAGCTGGCGTCAGGACCCGGCGCTTTCGGGAGGCGGCCAGGCTTATGATAGCGGTGCTCATATTATCAACAGCCTTCTGTGGAGTGTCGAATCCGAACCGGAAATGGTCTTCGCCTTAACCGATCACAAGAATCTCCCTGTAGATATCAACAGCGTTACGACGATAAGATTTGCCAACGGCGTGCTGGCCAATTTAGCAATCAGCGGAAATTGCGCGACCGCGGGACAGCATATGGTTTTTATATTCGAAAACGGCAAAGTCGAAATAGACGGCTGGGCAGGCGGCTGGATTCGGGTGCAGGCGGATGATTTCCCTGAAGAACCTGAGATTGATATACCGGAGGTGTTTCCAGTAAATAACTTCGTAGACGCGGTTATAGGGAAGTCCGATGTTGCCGCGGGAATCAGAAGCGGCATCAATCACAGTTTGCTCATGGAAGGCATTTACGAGTCTGCCCAGTCTGGACTGCCGGTAAATCCAAAGGCTCTAGATATTGGAGTAAAAACATGAACAAGCTGGCATTTATAGGTTGTTCTCACATCCATGCTCCCGGTTTCGTAAGGAGGATTGGAGAACGGCCGGATTTTGAAGTAAAATCCGCATGGGATCCGGATCAGGTTAGGTCGCAGAAACTGGCCAATGAACTCGGCTGCGGCATCGCCCTCGATCCGGATGAAGTTTGGTCGGATCCCGAAATAAAATCGGTGGTGATCTGCTCAGAGACAAATCGTCACCTTGAATTGGTAAAAGCGGCGGCGGCATCCGGGAAAAACATGTTTGTTGAAAAACCACTCGGGATGGGCTCGGCGGATGCATATGAAATGGCCGCCGCTATAAACAAGGCCGGGAATGTTTTCCAGACCGGCTATTTTATGCGGGGTTTGCCGTTTCATCAGTTTCTCCGCGATCACATAGCAAAGGGAAGTTTTGGCATCGTCACCCGTCTTCGGCATACCAACTTCCACGCCGGTTCGCTCCGCGACATATTTACCCCGGAGTGGCTTTGGATGACGGATCCGCAGGTATCAGGAATCGGGGGGTTCGGCGACCTTGGTACCCATTCGCTGGACATCATGATGTGGCTCCTGGGAGATGTGGCAAGCGTTACAGCAACGACAAAATCCATAACCGGTATATACGGCGCTGTCGATGAAACCGGCGAGGCGCTGCTCCGCTTCGATAACGGTGTTATCGGCAGCCTCGGCGGCGGCTGGGTTGATGTCGCCAATCCGGACAAGCTTGTTTTGAGCGGCACCGAAGGCCACGCATATGTCATAAACGGCGATCTGTACATCAAGTGCTCCAATATTGAGGGGGCTGATGGAGAGAAACCGTGGACCGATCTGCCGGCTGAGTGGCCCCATGCGTTTGAGATCTATCTCGATGCTCTTGAAGGTAAGGAGGCAGTATCACTCGTAACTCCGTTGGAGGCTGCGGCACGCAGTGCGGTAATGGAGGCGATGTACAAATCGGCGATTGAACAGAGATGGGTAGAGCCCGTCAGAGGATAAATTAAAAGGCTAAAGGACAAACAGATGAACCTGGGTGTAGTGACTAGAAGTTTTCCCGAACTCGACAATGTGCAGACGGCTGCTTTGCTAAAGGCAGAAGGTTTTTCATCTACCGAACTCTGCTTTTCCCAATCCGATTCCAAATACTGGGCTTACAACGGCAGGAGCGATCTGTCAGACATGACGGATGAGAGAAGTATGGAAATTGTGGAAAGCTATCGAAGCGAAGGCATTTTTATAGCGGCTCTCGGTGTTTTTACCAATCTCCTGGATCCCGATGAATCTGAGCGCGGGGCAAATCTTGGCTACTTTGAGCGTATGATGCAGATCGCCTCTTATAATGGAATACCGGCTGTATCAACTGAGTGCGGTTTTATGCCCGGAAACCGGGGCATAAATTCCGATGAGTATGAATTGCGGTTCGACAGGCTGAAAGACAGTTTCGCAAAGCTCTGTGCCATAGGCGATCGATACAGCGTCGACATTGCTCTCGAGCCTTGCGTAATCGATGTAGTACCAAGTGCAAAACGAACCGCCGACTTCATCGAACAGATGGGATCCCCGAGGGTTAAAGTGCTGCTTGACCCGGCCAATCTCATCGCAAACAGCTCCGAAGAAGATATGTTTCATTATCTATCGGATCATGTGGCCTATTTCCACGGCAAAGACCGGAAGGTAAATGATGCAAAGGGAAGAGTTGTGGGCGACGGGGATATCAACTGGCCGCTGTTTCTCTCCCTGTATCACGAACACAGTGAAGGCACACCGATAATTTTCGAGTATGTCACAAGCGATAACTTCCGCGAGATACGGGACAGACTACTGGCCTTTGATGCTGAGAAGGTTTAGCCCTCTCGTTGGATCATGTTGCTCCGTATTTGATATTTCGGTATTGTAACATATGGCAAAAAGATTGAAGGGAAGAGACGAGTTCATCTCGGGTCTCGCCATGACAATAGCATTTGGCGCATTATGGCTTTTCCGCGGCTCAAGCTTCTGGCTCTTCCCGATGGTGTTCGCCGGGGTAGTTCCAATGGTTCGGGGGGGCCTTCGTTTCTTCGGCAATCGCCAGCTTCCCGGCAGAAAACAGCAGGCTTTACCAAAAGCGGATCCGGAAGCCATCGAAAGAGCAATTCTCGCCACGGCCCGGAACGAAGGCGGTAGAGTCACTCCTGCAACGGTTGCGTTAAGTGCGAATATTTCCCTGGAAAAGGCAGATAAAGCGCTGCAGAACCTGGCAAAACAGGGTTATTCGAGCATGGAAGTGCGTGACAATGGAACCCTCGAGTACGTTTTTCCCGAATTCCTTCCATAAAATTTAAATTATCATTTCTGCGGACGAATCCATAAAACCGGCAGCGCGGCGAGACCAACCGCTGAAGCGACGAGGATACCGACACCAACGTTTCCCGCCGCGGTATCCGCCGCAGCGCCTATTACCAGCACAACTATTGCGGCAATTAGGCTCTGCACCTGGGATTCAACGGAGAGAACCGTCGCGAGGATATCGTCGGGAACTCGATCAGAAACCACAGAAACACCGATCGGCCTACGCATATTTTGAACCAGGTAAATCACCATAAAAAGTATAACCGGTACAATGGTCCAGTCGAGAAGCCGAGTGAACCCTATGAAGATGCCGACAGATAGGCCCAAAAGGAGCATCCAGTTCATCGCCCTTTCGGGTGACCTAAAAGTCTTCGCCAGACGTCCGGCCCTTCTGGATGAATAGGCGGTCATCAGATAAATAACCATATATACCAGGCCGACTAGAATCGCTTCCCGCCGTTGGGACGCCATTTCCGATGCAAGAGGTACAACCAGCGCTAAGGCGACGATAAGCGGCTGTAGAAAATCTTTTGTCCCCTTGAAGAAACCGCCATACGCGCCGGCGCTGATAACAACTTTGAGCGCTCCGGGTTTTCGAACGGTGAGAACGAGAGACTCCCAAATAGCGAGAAACGCATCTACAAGATTTTTGAAGGAGAACGAGCTACGTGTTCCGTCCAGCTCTTTAGGATAGGAAATCATCAGCAAGAGATCCAGAAAATATGGAATCGTCGAAAAGAGAAAAATCGCGGTATAGTTACCGGAGATGAAGACAATTCCCGCCGCGATTACCGAGGAAACTGCCGAACCCGTTTGCGACCATCCACGGGTATGGCCGTAGTAGTCAGTCTTAAATTGTTCGTTCCCGGTGATCTTGAGGTAAGTGAAGATCATTGCCTTGTGGGTGCCGGTTCTGAAGGCGTCGCCGAACGAAAACAGCATCATCGCGCCGATAAACACCAGCATCGAAGAGGATTGCCAGAAAAAGGCAAATGAAATGAGGTAGCTGACAAATGAGGCGATCATGGTCCGCCTGCGTCCGAGAGCATCGGCAACTGCACCCGTCGGTATTTCGAGAACATTAACCGCGATCTCCCGGATCGCATAGAGAGTTCCTATTTCGAGGAAGGAAATACCTTTTTCGAGAAAGAAAAGTATGAGAAAGGGCTCAAAAAACCTAAGGTTCTTGAGAAATCCATAAGCGGAGAATTTGAAGTATTGCAAGTCTCTTGGAAATTGCTCGCTATTCCCAACTTTCTTTTTCAAGATCTCTCTCCGGCATTCGGCACATATGGTGGAGGCTACACACACGGTGATTGTACCAATTATACCTGACATCGCGATTTGGTGTTATTGCCCCCAAATTGATATTTCAGTATTGTGGCAGGAACCCCATTCTATCGGCAGCCGGCGACTCCCAGGGAGATACCTTGAAAAAAACGAATATCATATTCTTTCTTGTCGACGATTTAGGATGGAAAGATCTAACCTGCACGGGCAGCGATTTCTACGAAACACCCAACATAGATCGAATTAGGTCAGAAGGTATGCTTTTCACCGACGCTTATGCGGCGTGCCCGGTTTGCTCTCCTACGAGGGCAAGTATTCTCACGGGAAAATATCCTGCGAGGATTGGTATTACCGACTGGATCGATTGGTACGGAAGCATCCACCCAACTTGGGGCAGAGTAATCGACGCACCTTATCTGAAAGAACTGCCGAATACGGAAGTCTCAATCGCTCAGGTGTTGAAGAATGCGGGTTATGCGACCTGGCATATTGGCAAGTGGCATATGGGCGGTCCGGGTCATCTCCCAACAGATTTCGGCTTTGATGTAAACATCGGCGGCGGCCACGAAGGAAGCCCCGGTAAAGGCGGGTATTTCAGCCCCTGGACAATATCCGCGCTTGCCGAAGTTGATGTGCCCGACGGCACCTGTCTCACCGATTATTTCGGCGATCGAGCGGCGGAACTGATTCGTGACAACGTCTCGCTGTCCGACGGCGGGGCACCGTTTTTTCTCTCCTTTCCTTTCTACCAGGTCCACACCCCAATACAAGGCAAGCCTGAACTCATCGAAAAATACAATAAGAAAGCTGCGGATATGGGACTTGATAAGCTCAAAACCTTCGAGGAGGGCGGATATTTTCCAGGCAAGCACAAAAAAGATCAAAGGATAAAGCGCAGGCTGATTCAATCAGATCCGGTATACGCGGCAATGGTCGAGTCCATGGATGATAACGTTGGTAAGATTATAGATACACTGGATGATCTGGGGATCGCCAATGACACCGTTATCTTTTTCACATCCGACAACGGGGGCCTGGCGACATCAGAGGGATCACCAACCTGCAACGCACCGTTATCGGAGGGGAAAGGTTGGATGTATGAGGGAGGGACCCGCGAGCCCCTTCTCGTTCGTTGGCCGGGTGTTATCGAAGCCGGGAGCATCAGTTCATGCCCGGTTACGAGCCCCGATTTCTACCCTACCATCCTCGAGATCGCCGGACTCGATCCGAAACCCGAGCAGCATGTCGACGGGTTCAGCATGGTGCCGGCTCTCGAGGGCAGCTCGAGCTTCAATCGCGGGCCGATGTACTGGCATTATCCCCACTACGGCAACCAGGGCGGCACACCAGGAACTAGCATTCGAGACGGCGACTGGAAGCTGATACGGTTCTTCGAAGACGGGCATGAGGAGTTATATAATTTAATAGAAGATATCGGGGAGACGGCAAATCTGGCAGATGCGGAGCCAAAAAAAAGGGAGGAGCTGTCGGCGATGCTCACCGTGTGGTCCGAGGAGATCGAGGCGTTGATACCGGAGCCGAATCCGGAATATGTGCCGTGGCCCGGAAGGGAGCCTTCGGGGCATTTTGCCAAGGAATAGACGCCGGCAGGCGGTAAAGAATGGATCACGCTTGACGTTAGTAACAGCAACTGCTTCTTTCACATTCCCACGCAACTCTTCCCAGCTGTCGGCTTGAGT